>CAYYEN010000001.1:0-2975 GCA_964470795.1 uncultured Spirochaetaceae bacterium
AATTCATTGTTGTTTGCCCATCCGAAGGTGGTTTCCCGTATAATGTGATAATAAAAAATACATATTATAATGATCAAGGTAAATGGTTGAATCCCGACAACTCACAAGAGGATGATCCATACCAGTATTATTATGATACGAATAAACACGTTCGTTACCCAATATCAGACACCCGTCATTCCGATCATCTCACACGTCTTGCAATTAATACAAATACGAATCCAAATATTGAACTCATTAAAGCTCCATACATTGGAATCTGCAGATACTCGTTGAATGTTATACCGGAAAATGGTATAATTAATATGAGTGGTTATCTGCCAACACCGTTGACCAGAGATCGTTATGAATTCTGGGTGAATGGTAGATGCATCTCAGATGACAAATCATTACACATATTATCACCAACATCCATCCAATTATGTAATCTCAATTCATTACGTAACTTCGAATGTATTGAATTGGTTGATGATATGGATCGTTCTGATGTGTTACCCCAGGGCAATGTTTACATTGATTTGTATGGAAACTATTATCATACCAATGATTATTTGTCATTCATGCAAATGATGTTAAACAACTCACACATCATTGAACAACGAATCGATTACATGTTCTACAATTTACAACACGATTCATTATACGAAAACACCGATCATATTATTACCAATCCAAATAACCACGACGATGAACCTAACATACTTGACACACTCATATTGAATGAGACAAATGATTATCGTCAGATGATTCATTTACCAACGATCAATGGTGTTACATTATACAATCTTTCAATCAAAGATTTGGGTATACATGAATTGGATAATAAACAGATTCTGAAGATGTATGACAAAGTATGGAGACATGAAGCAATCACGAATCCATATATTCCATTACATCATAAATCAGATATACTGAATATTCCAATAATAAAATACACCAAGGACGAAACTGATGATTGTTATCGTATCACCGTTGCAGGTCAGTATGATGGTTTCTTCACGATTTACATATCATCTGCAGAAGATGGTGAAATCGATGATACATCAAACACAATGCAAATCATACCAATCGTAAATTGTGGTATTGAAATAACTCTTTCTGGTATTGAAAAATACAAGAAAAAATATGTTCATACTACAACATACTCAACTCCAGTAAAATTAAATTAACACAATTGGATCCTCCCCGTAATGGGGAGGATCTTTGTGTTTTTTGGAGACAAGAATACACCAACCACGACGGCCTTGTGATCGGTATTTATAATACATTGGCATGTATTTATCACTTTGTGCCATTGCTGGCAACTTTAATAGCCGCCATGATCTGTGCTTCTTTCATTGCTGCATCGGCATTCACCAATACTTCATTTGTATTAAACGAAGTATCAAACTTGAATTCCGGTTTCGATGATAATGCCGTCAAGAACTTTGTTGTCGCAGTTGTGAGTGTGTGATTGAGTTTACCCTCATTCTGTTTATGGATATAATTAATTATATCCGAAGTTTTGTACGGAACCATTTTAGTTCCATCAAACTTCATGTTGTGCTTATAACTCTTCAAAAGTTCATTGACAACACCTGCCGAAGGTTTATCACTTTTACCAACCGGCATGAACCGGTCATACAGCGACTTATGTGAATTTTTCAGAATATGATTGATTGGAGTATCATATCCCGATGCCGCAAGATTCTGCATACTATCAACTTCACTTTCTGTGAAATCAATACCATGTATCCATGCGACTTCATCATCCTTGTTGCGTACCTTGTTTGATTTGTCGATGGTCTGTTCTTCAATGATGGTCTCACCATTAAAGATTGCTTTCAACATTACAGGATCTTTGATTGGTGTATGATAATACATGAATAACAATGGAACAATTACATTGAGCTTTATGGTGCCATTATTAAATGCTCTGTAATATTCCTGCTTGGACATCCATGGATAATTTCGAGCATCGTATTCCACGATGTCCAGAATTGTTTTCATGGCATTGCGCCAATCATCTGCATGATAATAACATCTCCTGAGTTTTGATTTTCTCTTTATGAGAATATTCAATTCTTTATCCTCATTGAGTTTGTCTTCAGGGATGTTATAATCTGAAACCGCTGAACGAACCCATGAAGAAGACATTTCTTCTCTCAGTTTTTTGGATTGCTACTCTGTGAGTGTGAAATATGCAACATCTTCACGAGCTGCTTTCCTCTTGGATTCTTTTGCCTTTTGACGTAACTGAGTTGCGTCATTGACAATAGTCTCAAGATCTTCTTCATCTGCGTCTTCGTCAATCGAGGATGCGAGTTCACGCATCCTGATTTCGATTTCTTTGAACGTAAGATCATCGACCTGAGGCATTATACCTCGTGACATTTTGTCGATGAAATCATCCAGTCTGTCGACCGGATTTTCGTATTTATAATCGGACATTTCGTTTAACCTCCTAACTTCGAAATGTCTCTCAACGACATGCTGTCGATATTGTTTTCAATGATCTCTTTAACCTGAGATTTTATATCATCAGGAAGATCATTGACTTTTGAATTCATCAGAAGCTTAACACCAAGATCCCTGATTTCACTCACCAGATTAGATGTTGATGTTGTTTCTATTTTAGTATTAGTAGCGGTAGTGGTAGTAGCGGTAGCAGTATTAGGTTTAACTCTTCCACCATGTGGCTGAATCAGAGCATACGTTTTGCCGGTCGATGTACTGGTGATGGTATATCCATCTCTGGTGAAATACTGATCGGATATCTCAGAATGAGATTCCTTATTTATTATCACCCGAAGAGTCGATTTGCTTATGCCGAATTTTTTAACGATATCATTTCCGGGTGTTCCTTCTGATATCGCTTCACATATCTTGCGAATAACATCATCCGAATATCTGCGATAACTGTTGCTCTTTTTGACTTCAGCCTCCTTTTCAGATTCAGACTTCTTTTCGGGTTCAGAGTTTTCGGGAATTATTGA
>CAYYEN010000001.1:3075-26024 GCA_964470795.1 uncultured Spirochaetaceae bacterium
TTTCCTCCTTATTTTACCATTGCTGCGATTTTAATTGCAGTCTCTTTTGAACCACATTCAATTATCCAATTGGACATTGTCATGTCATGAAATGGTGGATTACCACTCCATGATGGGTTGAAACTGTAACCATTCACAGCTTTTAGTTTATATCGATTGCCACATTTACGTGCAACAACCTTACAGTCATATATATCGATAAACGAATCATATGGTGCTTTTGTATCTAAGAACATTACGTCATTCTCGATATAATTATTTTCAGACACCTCTCTGATGGCTCGCATTGTATAGGTGTCTGATATAATGGTTGAACGAATTATTTGTCTCGCTACGTTCACCGCGAGATCAAAATGCATATCACGCTCCTTGTCTGTTGCATTCCAATCTGGATTAAATGCCGCGATTGAAACGCATAACTGTGATCTGAATCTACGAGAATCACAATCGTGACGATCGATATCTCGTATCATCGATGTAGTTTTGTGGTAAATCGTAGAACCAAATCGGTCCCATAATAAACCGACTGCGGCTCGTAACTCCTTGGTTGATACTGACCGAGGAGATATCTGATGATGATCGAAATAATTCTCACCATCATATTTCATGCCGATATCACATACGAGTGTATCATAACCGTATTTTTCGATATCGCCATTGCGTGGTATACGTCGGACTGTGATATCTTCCTTGTAGCATTCTTTTAATAATGCCACACAGAAAACATCGTCTGCATGAAATTGTCCATCATGTACCACGACTTTTGTGATGTGGTCGGGGATGTCCAGTACTTTTGGAATCTTATCCTGTTCGACCAATTCCTTAATTGTCATATAATGACCTCCTTTCTGGATAAAGAATGATAATAATTTTCCATAAATATTTTAGATTCTTTTCTTTATCCACTTAAATAATATATATATCGAATGAAGAAATAATCGATATAAATATATGTCCGAACCCAACGATAAAATTACATTATGAAAGGAAGTGCCTGTATGGGAGGTAACATTATATTTGATGAACGTTCAACAATCGATGGTCAGTTGTATAAATATGATGAAGTATTACATAATCGAATCAATAAATATACTGGTGACGGTCGTACGATTGTTATTTATTTCAGTATCAATGATGATCGAACCACAGATTCATTTGGTTTGAATGATGCATATCAGATATTAGGAAAAGATTCACCATTCAGATATAATCGAATTGATGATTTTCCATTGTTGGGTTTTTCACCATTACAACCAGAAGACACACAAGCATCCACAACAACAGTACGAAATTACAATCTCCAAGGAGAAGCATTTGTCATTCCCGGAACAGTTCAGCCAAAAGAAAATGATTTCTTTATCGTACGCCAAATAAACATGAACCATTTGTTCCGTGTATCCGCGGTTGGTCAGGATGGATTGAACACGGATGGTTCATATAAAATATCATACGAATTGTTTTCAACAAATCCCCAAGAAATTGAATGGGTTTACAAACAGACTGTATCAAAATTTAAAACGGATTTACAAACAATTGGTGGTCATGATTTGACTCCTGTAATTGGTGTTGAAGATTATGAACATCGATCACGTTTGATTCGAATGGTAAATGATATGGTTGATAATTACATTGCACGATTCTATGATAAACGTCACAACTGTTTGATCTATCGTGGTAATGGCGAAGCAATCTTTGATCCATGTGGAAACAAATTTATGGCAAAACATGGTTTGTTGATAAATGATAATGCATATGGTAATATCGTTTTAAATGAAGATAAATTAAGAATGCACGACATTGCATTTCTGTATGAAAAGTCACCATTTAAATGGATTGAACGTGATGCGCCATTACGGTATCTGGACACATTCAAATATCATGTGATGGATTCATACAACTTTGTCAATTCATCATTCCCACAATATGGTGACAACAATATCCAGGTTATGATACCAAATGATCCATGGTGTGATACTCCGTATTGTGAAACATATTTCCCAAATGATATTGCAAATATATTGGCAAACGAAAACGATTGTCAATGTGCACCATCATGTCAGTGTAAATGTTGTGCCAAAGTAAAATGTTGTTGCTGTCATTATAAACAGGAACGTTTCACATATGTGCAATTGATACATGATTTCATTCATGGTAAATTGAAATCAATCAAAGATTTGTCATTATACACAGGAGATCAGTTGTTCGATAATGGTATTGTGTCATCAAAAGAAATTTATCTGTGGACACCAATCATTATTTACATAATAAAACAAGTTCTGTTAATGAAAGAATAAGGATTATTCCCCGGGGTTAACCCCGGGGATATATCATATCATTGTCTTTATCAGATGAATGAATTCAACAGACGTGAGGTTATGATCGCATAAAGCCGACAACTGCTCTGGTGTAAGTGATACACGAAAACGCTGATATATGTGACTGTAGACGGTCATCTTATTTGCCTCCGGTGTCAACTGACGATTGTAGATCACAGGATTCAATCCATAAACCAATCCGTATTTAATGAGATCATTTATACAAACGAAATCATTCTCTACTTCATACTTCAATGAATTAACGAATTCTATGAACTCTTTTTCTCGTTTTGAAACCACTGTTATTCATCTCCTTTCATCGACAAATTAATAATCGAAACCATGTGTTTCAATTAAATGAAAGTGAGGTTATATTAATGAATATATATCAAGAAGCCGTTAGTCTTACAAGTGTTGCAAACTTGATGCCTGCAAGAATGTTATTGCGTCTTCCAGAGAAAAAAGAAGATGTTTCTGTATATTTGTTAAGTGGTACATTTGAATATGATATTCAAACCATCAAAATGTTACCCGCACCAAAGAATGATTATCACACAATCATTATTCCACAACGTGCATTTGATCGTATATGTGGAATGAAACCCTTACGTTATCAGATGTCACAGAATGATTTTGTTAACAAGATCCGTTACATCAATGACCAGAAACTTCTTCCAAAGTTAAATGTTTTAAGGTATCCATATCCAAAAACAATCAAAGATGATTTGTATATATCCATGAGTGATATATTCAAACAGGTATCAACAATCATCAGAACATTTTCAAAGAAAGTAATCCAAGAAAACATATTCAATGTATTCATGCACACATTGAATTATTGGAACTTTTCATCTGAGAAAGTTTTGGTTGTAGATACGAATCATTACAAGATTTATTCTGATCTTACACCTGATTCATACAATACAGATTTAATGAATGCATTGTTAACGGCGTTGTTGTATAACAATGAGAATCTGATAAAACATTTGAAATTGACAATCGTTTTCCGTTCCACAGGCTGTGATTATAAACTTGACTTGATGTCATATAATCAGAAAACAGATTCAATCAAACTCAGAAAGATGTTGAAAACGATTGGCACACCATCTGAAATGACTGCAACAACGAATGACGCCGCTGGTGGCAGTGTTGATGATTTTGAATCTGATGAAACTGAAACAATTGATGATAAGTTAAATCGATTGTCAGAACAAACGCCTAACGTACCAGACGAAGAGGAGATTGATCAGAAAACAGCAGATACTGAAACGGACGAAATTAAGAATCTTCAGAATAACAACAGTGATGTTACAACAAAAATCACATCGACCATTGACAAGTTGAAAGTCAAATACGGTGAAGGTTCTTCAAAAACAAATCCAAATCTGGATAAGAATACTGTGTATGCATCCAAAGTAATGAACGTCAATGCAACATTGATGAATCGTATCAATCCCGCAACAAATGTTGTTAATAATTATGAAAAGATTGCACAGGATTTGAACACAGACGAAAACAATCCGGTTGAAAAAGAAATAAATGAAGACACTGCGAAAAAGTTGGCAAAAGATGTTGATGCGGCAAATCTTGGAAATGCAACAAAGACAATTACATCCGCCAGAGAAACAAAGATCCGTGAGAATCTTGGAAAGATCAAACTCAACAACATATCATTCAATACAATCACATCAATTACGGATACACCATTGCCAAAACCATCAATACCGAATAACATTTCAACATTGAATGTTGGTGCTCGCAAGGGTGCATCATTCGCAAAGATTGAATCTGAATATGAAGACAAGTTGATGGATCGTGATATCGTTTCAACATTTATGCAACTTTCCAAATTACCTGATGGATTCTATGTTACAGATGTAAAGGTTACAGATGTTTCAGATGCAACATCATTGGTTCATAACTGGAGAGTCACATTGAAAAACCGTCAAACCGATCGTACATCCAATATCAATATCAGAGTTCCAGTTGTCAAGAATGGTAAATTCTATCTTCAGGGCATATGGTATAATATCGGTAAACAGGATTTCCCCATTCCGATTCTTAAGATTGACCCAAAGACAGTAATGCTTACATCTAACTACAACAAGATTACTGTGTCTCGTTATGATACAAAATCGTTGGTTGATGTTGGTTTGCTCATCAAGGTAATGAAGAACAAAACTGAATACATCAAACCAGGATCATCAGTATCAACAAACCGCGCGTTTGTATCCACAATTGAATATGATGAATACGCAAAACAATGGTTCTGTTACATAAACAAAACCGCAAATTGTGAAATATATTTCAACCGTATGGAATGTGGCAAACGATATTCATTCGTTGCGGTTAAACCCGAAGAGTTCTGTTGTGGTATGCTCAACAAGGTTCCAATCGTAATCAATACTGAAACTGGATTAACACGTAATGGAATAACACTCACAGAAACGATTCTTGGAACATTACCCCCAGAGATTCAGAAAACATATCGTGGTTCCAAACCAGGTAAACTTTCAATGTATTCTGAATGTAAACTTGATGCAATCAAGATTCCGGTTGGTTTGGCAGTATGTGCATGGGAAGGTTTGACTAATGTTTTGAAGAAAGCAAACATTGGATATCAATTTGTCGATAATCGTTTTGATGACCATCGTTTCTTCATCATTCGTTTCAAGGACAAATCATTGGCAATACCAAATACGATTCCTAACCAGTTATTGTTCAACGGATTCTATCGTATTAACACACGTGCATACAACGCAAGTGAATTTGAAACACCAATTATGAATTCCAATTCAATTTATGTTGATATATTCAATCAGTTATTCTTCAAACAGTATTCACAGCTTACAACATTCATTACTTATTATCAATTCTTCGTTGATGTAATCACATCCGATGTGTGCTTACATTATAATCTTCCGAATGATGTTGTTGGAATGTTGTTATATGCATCAACATTGTTAGCAGATAATAATGCAGGTAATGAAACCAATTCATCATTATATAGAATTCGTTCGTCTGAGATAATTCCTGCAATAATACATTACAGATTGGCATTTGCGATTTCACGTTATAACAATAACATGGGTTCAAAGGTTCGTGGTAATCCGTTGCAGTTCAATCCAAATGAAGTAATCAATGAATTGTTGTCCGTACCAAATGTTGAACCATCATCGGCACTCAATCCGTTTGTTGAACTTCATTCAAAAGAAAATATCACCAAGAAAGGATTCAAAGGTGTAAACAACGATCGTGCATATAAATTGATCAAACGTGCATATGATCCATCCATGATCGGAAAACTCGCATTGAGTTCACCGAACAATGGTAACATTGGTATTAACCGTCAGATTACAGTAAATCCAAAACTTGAATCTGTTCGTGGATATACAAATGCAGAATCGGATATCAATAAAATGAATGACCTCGATTTGGCATCGTATTCTGAATTATTAACACCTGCGTCTGTAACACGTGATGACGCAATTCGTACTGCAATCGCAACATCACAAACATCTCATATCATGGCAACAGATGATTCTGAACCGGTACTGATTTCCAATGGTGTTGATGAAATTCTTCCAGGTTCATTGTCAGATGAATTCTCCGTAATGGCAAAGGAAGATGGTGTAGTAATCGACAAGGATGATCAGTATCTCATTGTGCAATATAAATCAGGTAAAAAAGAAGCAGTTCCATTAGCCGATAGATATTCATTCAACTCTGGATCTGGTTTCTATGTCGACAACAAACTCATTACATCATTGAACATCAAGGACAAGTTCAAACAGAATGACATTCTTGCATATCACAGTAAGTTTTTCACCAAGGGCGTTGATGGTGTTGTTCGTGCAAACATTGGACCAATTGCAAAGGTTGCGTTCATGGGTACATATGCAACATATGAGGATGCCGGTGTAATGACAGAAAAGATGTCAAAACGAATGACATCGCACGTTACAATGATGCAGGATATCAAGATTGATGCAGATGCGGAAATTGATTTCATTGTCAAAGTTGGTGATGAAGTTGAAGTTGGTGATCCATTGGTTGTATTCGGTATTGGTGATACTGGTGACAAGAATGTTAATAATTTCTTGAAGGCATTCCAAACTAAGGACAACACACAACAGAGTCTCATAGACAATGCAAAACGTGTCAAGAAAGCAAAGCATTCTGGTAAGGTTGTCGATGTTCGTATTTATACCATTAAATCAATGGATAAATTATCACCATCGCTGTATCAGATCGTCAATAACTATTTCAATGAGAATAAGAAGAAAAGAAGGATTCTTGATAAACATGATAAAACCAATTCTGTTTACAAGATGAACACATTATTCACATTACCAACTGAACCACTCAAGAGTGCATCTATCAAAGGTATCACCGCAGATGTTTTAGTTGAAGTATATATTGAACATCCAAACTCAACATCTGTTGGTGATAAGTGCGTATGCTATGCAGCATCCAAACAGGTTATATCAGAAATGATTCCTGAAGGACTTGAACCATATTCAGAGAAGCATCCCGATGAAGAAATTAGTATGTTTGTTTCATCTGGTTCAATTCTTGGACGTATGATTCCATCAGTAATGATTGTTGCTGCTGGTAATAAAGTATTGAAAGAATTGAAAGAACGAATCCGTGGAATCTGGAATAGTTAAAATAAAGGGTGCTCCCATTACGGGAGCACCACTATTATTACGGGTTAAACCGATTCATAAGATAGGTTCAGCGGTAGTTGAACCAATCGTTATAATATTTATTTTTAAAGAAAGTGAGGGACTGATATGGACGATACAAATAGCATGACCGGTATCCTGGTGTCAATAGCATCGTTGTTAATCTCATCTGGATTTCTTGCAGGTGTATTAAAATATCTGACCAACAGGATTAACGAATCAGACAGACTGCGTAATGAAAGCATGGAACGTGCAGCACGAACACGTGAAGAAGATGTCAAACGGCATGAGGCATTAGAACATGGTGTTCAGGCGTTGCTTCGGGACAGACTCATCGAAATACACGACGACTACTGTCCCAAAAATGAGATACCCCTTCATGTCAAGGATAACTTTGACAACTTATATCAGCAATATCACGCTTTAGGCAAGAATGGTGTAATGGATTCATTCCATGATGAAGTTATGGAATTACCAACCACACCAGAGACTCATTAACGAAAGGAAGTGTTAATATGAATTTAACAAATAAACCGGTTGGTGTAATATACGGAGTTCCCGGATACTATCCAAGCTGTTATCCATACGCAGTTGGATGTGGTCAGTGTGGTAGTTGCACACCAGGTTCATTGGTAAACAAACAGGATGTTATCGGTAATGAAGGTGTTCCAGTTAATGGTAAAATGCCATACAACACATTCAGAATCATTGACCAGAAACCGTATCTCATTGATAATACTGATATGGTATATGGTGCAGAACTCAAAGTATCTGAGAGCATCTATACACGTGTATCTCGTACCCAGGATATTTCATGCATCAATCTTGCTGCTACTATCAACATGACATCAGACCTTATGACCAATACAGTGTTGAGCGGTGCACTCTGTGACATGATATCTGCTCAGTATGAAACCCTCAAAGGAAAACTTCCAGTTGTAAAACAGACAGTACGCTTCCGTCTTGAGTACACTGTATTTGATGTGAACGGCGGTAACGTTTATCAATCTCATGTAGATTGTTTCGTGAAGAACAGTGCAATGCATTATACTGATATCAAGGATTACTTTGTTAATTCATATATGGGAGTAATGATTGGTGATATACCATCACTCACATTCCAGGGTGTGTATACACTTAGACTTGATACTATCTCTATCTATCTGGATACAATACCTAATGATGGAGAACTCAATCCGTATTATGCATACAACGAAGAACGTACAAAGATGATTGCTCAGCATGAAACCATCGAAGCTGCTGAAGGTACTGAGCTGATTTATAAGACAGCTGAGATTGGTTGGACCACACAGTTCCAAGCTAACATGAGTACCAGACTCCAGTTCAGATTCACAGCATTCGTTAATGACCAACCATGGTTCTACAATACATATCCTGTATACCAGTGTCTGTCTCGTCCAATCGATGCTATTGTTAATGAACTTCTTACTACTGTAGAAAGTCTCACTCAGAGAGTTGATGAACTTACTGCTGCTAATCTTGCACTCACCGAGCGTGTAACGACTCTCGAACAGAAAGCATATGATGTTAAACCATATAACAGAAATACTCAGTACTACAAGGATCAACTTTTGTATGTTGAAAGAGGCCATCTGTATCAGGTTGTGGCTGACTTCATTTCTGATAATACTGATGAGAAGACAACGGCTGAATCATTCCAGATTGATATCGATGCAGGAAAGTTGGTATCTATAAATGGATAGTCGTGAAGATATTCTTAGACGTGATTTCTCTGAAGAGTTTATCACTAAGATGAAAAACAGTATCGAAGTCTCACACCATAAATATGGTTGGATGTCAAATACATATCCTGAACTTGCTCAGGCTGTAAAGTGTATTCGTGAACGGTTAGAGTTGTATGAGAAGACTCACAACAAAGACTATCTGATTGATATTGCAAACTTTGCAATGATCGAATACAGACATCCATCATTCAATGATGCTAAGTATGAACCTGGTGATTCTGATAAATCTCCAGGTCTTGCAGGTGGTACCTCATACAAACAAATGCTTGAAGAGATTGAAAAATAACACCTGAATATGGGTGGGTTACGCCCTCCCATAAATATTTAATAAAGGAGATGAAAATTATGGCTGATACGATTGTAGTCAATATTGTGGATAAGTCTGTACCGGCACTGAATCCAAAGAATATTGCAATTATTAACCAACCCAATCCCGTTAACAATTATCCTGTTAATGGTGATCAGATGTTACAACTCATACAATTCCCTCAGTATTGGATAACCGATGCTGCTACAGGAATTATTATAAATGGTGGTAACATCTATGAATACTTCCCAGAACTCAAACCTGGTGGAGGTGGTGGAGGTTCTGACCTCTACTACTCGATCACATCATATGTTGATGGTACAACGGGTGAAACTACTTACAGATTAATGGAGTCCCGTGATGGTGGTACTCCTGTTGCTGTTGGTGATGTTATTGAATTCCGTGGTGACATGATGCTTGTTACTTACGGAACTCAACAGATGTTACTCAATACCGCACTCACTACTATCAATGATGATATTGAGGATAAACAGGATAAAGCTCCTGATGGAACTCATAATCTGATTGATGATAGCGGTGTTGTTGATCCACAATACTTACCGGACTATTTACTCGGAGCGTGTGTATACGCTGGTAATGTTGGTAGTGGTGCAGTAGCAACACTCACAACGGCGGCACAACATAAACTGGGAACAACGTCCCAGTCTATTGCACTCACAAATGATACTACTGATATTACAGGATATGCTGCAAATGAAGGTCTGTATTATATATCAACTGCAGACTTCTCATTCGCTAGTCTTACTATTAAGACAGGAGATTGGTTGATCTCTACTGGTACTAAATGGGGTAAGGTCGATACTACCGATGAAGTTACTGGTGTAAAGGGTGATGCTGAAAGTACATACAGAATCGGAAATGTCAATATTACCAAAACCAATATTGGACTGGGAAATGTTGATAATACTTCTGATGCTGATAAACCTGTTTCGACTGCAACACAGACCGCATTGAATCTGAAACTCAATATTGCTGATATTGATGACGATTTTTCAGAAACATCTACAAACCCAGTACAGAACAAGGTTATTACTAATATGATCGGAAACATAAATACCGTATTGGAATCGGTGCTCCATAATGATAACCCTTAACCATAATCCAAAATTTTTATTAAAGGAGCTGAAATTATTATGGCAAATACAATTGCGGATAATCTCCAACGCCTTATAAACGCTACTGATGCAATCGGACAAGCAATTGTTGATGCTGGCGGTACAGTCCCAACCGGGGACCGTCTTGAAGAATATCCGACTGATATTGCTACAATTCCTGCCGGAGTAGCAATACCAACAACTATCACAGCCAATGGTACCTACAATGTATCATCTGGAACATTAACAGATCAAACACCACCGATTTCAATTGTTGGTTTCGGTGATGTTACTGACTACACGATCAATGGTTCTGTTGCTGGTGTTGGTGATCTCATTACCGATGCTCAATCACCAAATGTCGATAAATATTCAATTCCAATAAATCTATCGTCATCCAATCAATCAATTACTCCAACCACATCGGAAATCATTATCGACCAACCACTCCGAAAATCAATCGGTACTTTCATTTCCAGAGAAATCAATTTCGATGATCTGTCCAATTCAATTCTCACAGGTTCGGTTTCTGACATACGAGCATATACCAATCGTCGACGCTGTATACTTGCAGATGATGGTACTGTAGTTGCATACTATGGAGATGCCAATTATATCGAAGATGGATCACTTGGACAAGTAATGGTTGAACAGCCAAAGTTCTACTACAAGATGGAACCACTCGAATTGGTTGAGAATGTTACTGGTGAGGCTGCTACCCATGGATATGGAATCGTACGTGCACGATACTCTATTTCAGATACACCAATCGAAGGATTTAAACTCCACCCAGCATTCATTAATGAAGCTGGTGAAGAAACTGACTACTATTATATTGGTGCATATGAAGCATGTGCATTTGATGTATCCGAGAATGCATACAATACAAAGGATCTTGCGAATGTTGATCTTACTGCAACAACTGGAGACAAACTGTCTTCAATAGCAAATGCAAAACCAATGTCTGGATATCAGGTCATACTTGATGTTCCAACTACGGAAACACTTGCAATGAATCGTGGTGCTGGTTGGCATTCAATGTCATTCAAAGTAGCATCCGCAGAACAAATGTTGTTATTAGTAGAACTCGGAGGAGACTCTCAAACTGCAATCGGAAATGGTGTTATCAACCAAGCTGATGGTACTGCTAACATGAGTGCTATCACAGGATCAACCAGTTCACTTGGAAACGCATCTGGTGTTGCATCTTCATCCACAGTAACAGTATATGATTATACAGATGGCTCTGTTGTTAGTACAGCTGATCTTGCTGCAGCATATCGTTGTGTGTCGTATCGTGGCTGTGAGAATGAATGGGGAAATATATGGAAGTGGACATGTGGCATGACACTATACGGTGATGGCAACATGCGTGGTGGTTTACCATTTTTATGTAATGACTTCTCATATGTCAACTCATGGAGTGACACAGCTCCTTCCAATTATGGTTCAGCAGGTTTCACGGCTACTAATTCCAATAACTATATAAAATACTTTGGATATGGTAATCCTGACTATGATTGGGTGTTTATAACATCATTAACGGGTGCTGCATCTGATTCTGTTGTAAAAGACTATAACTATGTCACATCTAATCTTAATGGTTATAGAGCGGCTCGTTTGGGCGGTATTTGGTTTAGTTCCTCGCTTGCCGGTGTTTTCTTTTGGTATCTGGTTAATGCTGCCTCGGCTCGGAGTCGTTTTATCGGCGCGCGGCTTATGTATATACCGCAGGTTTCTTCCACGTCGAGTGACCAACCTGTGATAAATTCTGACAGCGTGCAATATTCCACACAAACACTCACGAGACGTGTCGATCAGTATAACAATAACCTGTCGACAATCACCACCGAATCAGTCGTCCTCCCTAAGCTTTCATTATTCACAATTCCATCCGATACAATAATTGACATTCCAACCACTGCTACGCCAACATTCTCCATTACATATGATTCCGCTGTATTAGGATTTAATCCAGTAACAGTAACGGTTCCACCATTCGTACAGACAATCCGTTACAATGACAATCACCAACCAACGGATATAATCATTAATAACAACCCAACCGATTCACTCACATGGATGTACCTTTCGTCGTCCATAAAATCTGTTGAGTTTAAATCTACTCCTACTACAACACTCTCACAAAACTTCTTCACTTCCGCAACCAGTCTCGAAACTGTATATGTTCCATGGTCGGAGAATGAAATTCCCGGTGCTCCATGGGGTGCACCTAACACAACGCATTTCGTTTACGATTATCCAAATATCTCCGTTTCTCGTACAATCGATTTTGAAAATGATACAACATCCACAATTGGTTCTGTGCAGAATCTTCGTGCATATAATATGATGGGTCGTTGTACTGTATCTGATGATGGTACTATTACTTCTTTCTATGGAGATACTTCCTACACAGAAGATGGTTCACTCGGACAGGTAATGGTATACATTCCAAAATTCTACTACAAGGTCGATATCACCGATAAACAACTTATTGATGCTGATAATCCTGACTATGGTTATGATATCCATGTTGCTAAATACAGCATTGCAGACACACATCTCACTGGTTACAAACTCCATCCTGCATTTATAAATGCTAATGGAAATGAAGTTGACTATGTTCTTTGTTCTGCATTCGAAGGTTGTGTGTATGATACTTCTGCAACTGAGTATATTACAAATGATGCACAAACCGTTGACTTTACTGCAACAACCGGTGATGTATTATCGTCGGTTGGTTATGTGATGAAGGATGTTGAAGGTACTCCAACATTGACACATGTTAAACCTACATCTGGTTTAACACAGAATCTTACTCGACCAAATTCAATGAAGATTGCGAAGAACCGTGGAGCAGGATGGTATGCTCTTACATTCAAACTCGTATCAGCAATTCAGATGTTGATTACTGTTGAATATGGATGCAACTCACAAACTGCTATTGCTAATGGTGTAGTTTCTATTTCAGATAATACTTCATACAACTGTGCATCATATGTTGGTAGTACAGTTGGAAATACCACTGGACGTGCTGCATCTACCATCAATGAAATAAATGGAACAGAAACCACATATACATCTGCAACAACCACATCTGTTAACTATCGTGGTATTGAGAATATGTGGGGTAACATATGGGAATGGGTTGATGGAATTAACATACATGGCAATGGTTCACAACGTGGTGGTGTTCCATATGTATGTACAGATATGAACTTTAATGATTCAAAGAACACTGATAACTACGAATCGGTCGGCTTTACTGTTGCTAATGCTGACGGATATGCTAAATATTTTGGTTATGGTAATGAAAAGTACGATTGGGTATTCATGACATCAACCGTTGGTGGCAGTGCTACAAACGCAATCGGTGATTACCTGTATAAAACAACCAATCTTAATGGTTATAGAGCGGCTCGTTTGGGCGGTAATTGGAATTCTTCCTCGTTTGCCGGTGTTTTCTATTGGTATTTGTTTATTGCTGCCTCGTATCGGTCTCGTACTATCGGCGCGCGCCTTATGTATATTCCATCGTGATTATAAAATCACAACACATATTAAACGTTAATAACTGTAAAATCGAATCCGTATATCGTGGCTTCGATTTTACACAGAACCCCAAAGGACTTCATGCCCTTTGGGGTTCACCAAATTTATAACAGGTCTTTAATCGAACTGAGATAAGAGCGTAACCCCATGATCTTTACAGATTGACGATTTTACGCATGGTATATTAGGTTGATATAATCCGTTTGTAGTTTATCAAAAAATAGATTAACAGCTCATTTAGGCAGTAATTGGAATAATTCCTCGAATGCCAGTGTTTTCTATTGGAATCTGAATAATGCTACCTCGAATCGGAATCGTAATATCGGCACACGTACTTATGTCGTCATGTTATCACATGGCAAACAGCTTAATCCTAATAAAATACCAGTCTATACGACGAACAAAGAGCACACGAAAACAGTGTTGGTAGTTTCGACGAAGACTCTGTTCTCAACATAAGCAAAGGAGTATAATTTTAATGTTAAGATATAGATTCCTCCCGGGTAATCCCGGGGTTACACTTTTTGATGCTATTTGCGATATGGATAACTTACGTCTTGCACACCAGAATGCATCTCGTGGAAAAGCATTCTATAAGGAAGTCAAAATGGTCAATTCTAATCCGGATTACTATTTGAAACAAATCCAAGATTCTCTACTCAATCGAACATTCACCACTTCGCCTTATAATATATTTCAACGCATGGAAGGTGAAAAACTGCGAACCATTTACAAACTCCCGTATTACCCAGATCGAATAGTACAATGGGCGATCTTACAAATAATTGGACCGATAATGGAACGACATTTCATTTATGACACATATTCTTCTATTAAAGGTAAAGGACCACTTGCATGTATGCAACGTATTCACCAGGCAACATATTACTATCATAAACGTAGGATGAATGATATAGATTACTATTTAAAAATGGATATTCGCAAATTCTACCCATCGATCGATCATGAACGTTTGAAACATAAGTATTTGAAACTATTCAAGGATCCGAATTTACTTGGATTAATATTTAATATAATAGATTCCGTACTACCTGAAGAGGGTATACCGATTGGAAATTATTTGTCACAGTTCAGTGGAAATCTATATCTATCAGAATTTGATCATGTAATAAAGGAAGTATATAAAATTAAACATTATTACAGATATATGGATGACATGGTATTATTTGGAGATAATGCGGGTGATTTGAACGAAATGGCTGATAAGATAATTGGGATGTTGTCCTATGAAGGTTTGATTGTCAAACCAAATTATTTGATACGCCGTTTGATTGAAGGTTTGGACTTTGTTGGTTATAAGATATTTCCAACACATATACTTTTACGAAAGAGAATAAAGATGAATTTAAAGCGGAAATGCATAGCATATAATGGAAAGATGTTAACTTTGCATAGGAGAAGCAGCATCGGATCATTACGGGGATTCGCATACCATGCGAATGGATATAATTTACAGAAAAGATACACAATACCATTATATGTATCATGGATGTTAAGTGTTAATAAGATTGGTACGATTTACAAACATTCCTCTGCAGTATGAAGAATATTAAACTATTAAAATAAGTGATATCATTTATGATGTCTCCGTTAAGCCGGACGGACACGAGAACCGATAGTAACTCGGGTAGGATTGTGGCGGAAAGAAAAAAGACGACAGCGGGGTGTAATACCCCGCACATGTCTTTTTTTATTCTAATACAACGAACATGCAACCTGCATATACGAAAATCGAGGCTACAGTCTCAAGCATTGATCTCACTGAACGAGTTTCCTCTAATCTCTGTTCAGCAAGTATGGCGAAGATACCCCATATTAAAGCAATCACACCGAACATGATTCGTTTAACGATCATTCATCATCACCTCCGTTGATGATTTCATAAATCTCATTGTATTCCGCCATTGCCATGTTCTTTATGAATCGGGACATACCGGGTTTTTCTCGTCCTTCTTCCCATTCATTATCCATCCATGACGGATAATCGGGTTCGATGCAATTCTCAATGATCCAATCCAGTCTGTAACATTTACCGAGTGAACACATTGGTGCTACATTGATACATCTCGTTGGGTCGTGGTAGTATAACATCTTTGAATCATCATTTCGATGCATGTGACCATGGATGTTATACAGATTATCGAACTCCGTTACCTCAATTGACGTATGTGAGAATATGAAGACTCTGTCATCGACTTTTGCCAGTGCTGCGTAGCAAATTGTGAAGCCTTCAAACTCCAGCATGTTATCTGCGATCATGTCATTGTTACCGCGAATCCAGATCTTCTCAACGTTTTCCGGGAAGAGAGTTCTGATAAGACCGATGGTTCTTTCATCCGGTATGGTGTCATCAACCAGATCCCCCAGGAAGATGATAAGATCATTTTCAGTAACCCAAGACATTTCCTCCTGAGCGTTTTCTAACACTCTCCATCGTTTAGTGATTCTTGGAGTGTTTTTGTCTCTCTTCAGGATATGCAGATCTGAGAAGATGTACACCTCGCCATTGTTTTCTCTGACTCTTTTGATTTTGTCAGTAATATTCATTTATTTTTCCTCCTACATATTACATATATTTAATAATGACCCGACAGAAGATACACGTATGCAGAGTTGTGTTGCATACTGGGTTTATGTTTGTATGGCTGGATGATTCGCCATCCAGCGGTTTATATTGTACGGATAAACCAACCGTTTAATCATTAACCGCAATATACGGTCGTACCTGATGTATCTACAGAATAGATATCACCATAAATGGTTTCATCCATGATATCACCCCTTATGATTAAATTTCTTCTGTTTGGTCATTATAATAATATATATATCGAATATAAAAATAACAGCAAAAAAGAAACTCCCCGCAATGGGGAGTTTCATTGTTTCATTTCAATCATATTATCGTTGACCTCGGTAAAATCAACATCAATAACACTTGGTTCAGTTTCCATTTTAATTTTCTTCCTGAACAGATCTGATTTCCATTTCGGTTTAAGTAATTCCTTAATGTTAACGTCATCAGATGGAACCACAACGAAATGATTTATTCCATGTCGATTCTCAACAAGCCACTGTTCTGTTACATAAATGATATCATCAAATGATTCATCCGTCATGTTCATAAAATGTCGTTTTCCACGTTCATTCCATATCTCCAATGATACATCAATCTTCATACCATCTTTCACACATACGCGTTCATCATCATCTGTTTCATAATACAGATTCATGAATTCACCATCATATGTTTCATCAACAACATGTATCCGAATATCATCACATTTAATATGAAACCGATGTTCATATTTACTGGTCAATGGCATAAATACATTCATCATTATTGATTTTGGAAATTTACATCTAACACGAAATGAATCTAATTCTAATTCGTCTATTAACATAAGATCACCTCCTATAGATTAGTATTCAACCAATTGTTAAATATATACGAAAGGAGCTGAGTGTATGAATTCACCATATTGTGGAAGATTCCAAGTCACTCAACAATTCAAAGGTTCAGCCCATGATGGTCTTGATCTCGTAGGTCTGGATTCAAAAGAAATCCATGCAACCATTGATGGTAAAGTTATCTATGCTGGGTGGGAGAACGAAGCCAATCACCGTCAGGGTTTCGGTCAGTTCGTTTGTATCCTCGGCACTGATGGAAATTACTATTATTATGGACACATGTCACAGATCAAAACATCAACCGGTTCACATGTACATTGTACAGATGTAATCGGTATTGAGGGTGATACTGGACACAGCTTTGGTTCTCACTGTCACTATTGTGTACGTCCGATATTTGCTGCTGGTAGATTTCTGGATGTATGTGCCATCAGTGGTATTCCAAATGCACTGGGTATATATGATGACGGATATCGTCCACCATCAAATCACACACCTGCATCTGAACCCACACCTGATCCGGAACCAACAACAGTCCCAGATGATACAACTGATGAAGATGGATTCGGTCGTATCGTAATCGGTGACAAAGAATACGATGTTACATTAAAAGAAGCAAAAGATTAAAAAACAAAACCCGGGTCATATGACCCGGGTATAAATTATTTATTCTTTGAACTCATATGGTTCAGAATCACCGATGACTTCTTTGATGTTCTGTTTTTCATGATGCGCATTTTTGATTTCTTCTTCACCCTGTTCCAACGTCAGAAGATAAATGGCATTAACGAAGTTCCACATAAACGAAACACCATGTTTCTCATCAGTCTCACCAGCAATATACTGATTGAGATGTCTCAGACCGGAATCAGTGAATGAGCCTCCACGGTCACCACCTGTGCGAAGGATTCCTTTTTTCCAATTGTCTACACCATACTTTTCGGCACCGAACTCATAATGAATTGCAAGATCCTTGATGGCTTTATTGAGACCGCGGACCCAGTCGTTATATGTTATCAACTTGCCGTCACACGACGGTTCAACTTTAGCGACGTTGCAATATTCGTACAGAATGAAATCAAATAGTGTCCGAACATAACGATCTGGACCGGGTGTGTATGCGGATTTTAATATATCAGCTGTTGATACCCATATGGCAGGCTGATTATCATACTCAACATCAGCGAATGCCAATAAAAGATAAAAGGCTTCTTCAGGTATTAAATCATAACGACCTTTACCTTTCTTTGAATAACGGATTGCTCCACCTTCAAATTTGTCTGGCTCACCATCAATTTTTATGTAGTTTATGTCATCATTCATCTTCATTTTCCTCCTAAAAATTATAAATTGGGGTGATCCGTAGATCACCCCAATTTGTGATTATTCCTCAGTCTTGCTCTCGGTCTCTGTTGTATCACCAATTATTGGTGAACCATTGAGGCCGAACTTGCATCCATCTGGAATACTAGTTGCCTTAAAGTCGCAACCGGTTGTTGATTCATTTTTTGAATTCCAATGTTTGAACCTTCCTCTGACGATCATATCTTCGATGACCTTAGTGATAATCGGTGTTACTTCACTAGGTTCTATAAGTGATTCGACGCACACTGTCATTGTTTTGTGTTCACGATTGAGGATGATATTATTATCAATATAATCGATCTTGCCCTGTAACTTTTCGTGAACTTCATCAACGGTCTTGGCATCATTGAATGTAAGTTCGATTACTTCGCCATTGTATGTGGAGTTGGTAGGTGTGAGTTTAAACTCCGTACCAGGTTTACCAACATATGATGGTGTTGGTGTTGGCGCGTCTTCTTTTTCCATAAATGGTGTGCAACCATTATAATATGAAACATATGGTGGATTATCAATAACACCTTCATCAATAAGACGCTGGATGATATCCATACAACGTTTGAGTATGTCCTTTGGCATGTTGATGTTGAAAGTGCGAAGGAGATCATATTCCTCTGCAGTTACGTATGGCTTGATGATGCTACTGTATATGGAAGCTCCATATCCAGGTGCGAGGAATCCGTAGTCTCCTCTTGCGATTTTGAGATTGATGTTCTCATTCTCCAGCTGTCTGATGTCTGCCATCATGATTGTAAAAATATTGTTTTCCATTTTTATTTTCCTTTCTGGTTTAAAACCATTTAATATGAGTTGCATCATTCAAGTTGGTGCCCGTAGTGTCATCACCCCTCTCTGAAATAATTCTTGTCTGATGTAACTCATTATAATTATATAAATATCGAATTATAAAATATCGGGAGCCCACATGGGCTCCCGAATATTCATTTACGTTTTATCATCATACGTAACAACCGGCGATACTCATGTTGTGTATCGTCAATTCGATCCTTATTGCGTATAAGATTTCTAACAATGAAACGATGACCGAATTTGATCTTTAACACATATTCGGTATCATCCTTTTCCATTGTTATATATTTACCAAATGGATCATTCAAATAGAAGTCCCATCTGGATTGTGTGAGTTTATTTGTTTCGATGATTGTTGCAATTTGTATACTATCGAACTCAGGAGTTTGTTCACTTAGCCCGAGTCTTTTTACAATTATAGCGATGTACGTTCTTATTATGATTATGCTTATAACCAGTATTATTACCAGAAACATTGACATCGTTTTTCAACCTTCCATCAACCTGTAACATTATTCTCATTCTCAATGGGTTAAATGTATACCCGGATACACCATATCCCCATGGAGAACGATAATCTCTTTTTGCATCGATTGTCGAATTTAATGCATCAAGCAATCTATCATTCAACTCACGATTCCGTGGTAAAGAATAAATCAATGGATAATGATATGAGTATCCATACAGATTACGAATTTTATTTATCATGTCATTCTCTTCTCTTTTGGCATCGAGTAAATGCCAGAGATAGAATACATGAGCAATAGCAGGTTCTTCAATTGTCGAATTTGTTATATCCGTTATCTTCATAATGTCACCTCCTAAGGATTAATTTTCAAATGATCCATACCGCATATGCGGTAAATATGTAGATGTTTCAAATCCAGATACTGGCATATTATCATACCAATTATACCCTCGTCCGATGATTGGTAACCATGTTATCTCCAGATCCCATCCTTCTTTTTTGACAATATCCATTTCTGGTTTGTATTTGATGTTTCTGGAATTCCGATATATATGCAAAGCTGCAATATCGATCGGTGTTATTTTATCATTCATTTTTAACCAGATCCTTGAAATGTTCCCTCATCTCGAACATTTTACCACATGACATTTTTCCTTCTGTACAGTGTCCGGTGACACATCCAGGACCAGCATACTTGAAGATGTTGGGCGCGACCGCATAACACAGTTTATACATCTCATCTGCCATTTCACGAATTTCCCACTGGGCACGGTTACAGCAACGATGCTTGAAGAAGTTGAACAATGAACGTACATTCATTGTTACAATTATTGATGTACAACATGCGTTCGGTAAAACGAAACGTGCATCTTCATTGGCTAATTTTTCTGCTGCCTTGCGATCCATTCCATCATTATCAATGTGATAGTTGATTAATTCATTACGGATTGAATTATATTCAGCCTGGATATATGTCATCAGATGCTCATATCTATCTCTGACAGAATCAATGTTCTCGATGCTGTGTGGTGTTACATAATCGAACTGGGTCTCGTTTACATAACGCTGTGACTTCTGTGAGTATGATGCGATTCTGTGACGGACCAGTTGCAAACTACAACTACGACTGATCCCTTCGATGCCGAATGTAAACGTCACATGTTCAATCGGAGATTCATGTCCCAGTGACATCAATCTGTCGATGAACTCTGCAGCATCATCATCTGACACGCCGAGTGTCAAATCATGAATGGATTTATTTGAATAACAAAGCTTCGCTGCTGCGGCGATTGTTGCTTCTGGATGTGGTGTGTTATTTAATAATGTAACCTTCATAATTTATACTCCTTTCATAAATGGGATGGGTGGGATTAATCCCACCCATTATTTGATTATCCGTTATTTGGTTCTCCCATAATGGTCTGAACAACACTGTTGTCCGGAGCTGCATCATCTGGAACATTAGGTTTAGATTCGCCGACAGTGTCAGTGTCTTCATGTTTTGCTGCACAATACATGAGGGACGAAATTGTTGATACACAGTTCATGATGAGCTGAGCAGCAACCTTATTCTTGTCAGATGTACCAATGTAATCTGTTACACGGAACAGTCCCTGTGTTATGAGATACTGAGTGCACTGTTCAATATGCTCATTCAGATCTTCCTCTTTGATGGAACCATCAAGAACCTTATCGAGTGTTGCATACAGAACATTGGATCTCATTTTGAGAGCATCAAGATCCTGATGCAATGCATTAAAGTTGATTGATGATGTGTTGATCTGAACTGTGCGTTCGTTTGTTAAAACGATTACAGGTTCATCGATTGTTGTCTTTTCATTATTCTCGTTATTCATTTTTAGTTTCCTCCTTGGTTCCATAAAGTTCTTCATTGGTGAAAGGTTCACCGTCGGTAGCACCCATGAATTCATTCATGAGCATTTCTGCGAGACGTTCGTCCTCGTGGTCATCGATGTCATCCGAAGTAACAGTTGGTGTTGCATTAACAATTGAGTCACTATCGACATCATATGACATGTTGTATGTTATTGACATAAATCTGCAGAGTTCTGTTAATACTGCAAATGTGTCAGACAACAGTACGAATGCTTTAATCATACGATTATCACACTCCGGAAGTTTGATGCCGATGTCTTCGGCATATGCACCGATAGCGTTAAATATACGATCAACAGCATCTTCACCATTGTTGATTAAATCATTATATGCAATACTCAATGATTCCAGATTGTGAACGATATCTTTGAATTCATTCATCCTCTGTTCAGGAGATGCATTGATGATGAAATCAACGGGAACGCCAACGACATCGGCATCTGCGTCTGGTGATTTCTTAAATGCTGATGGAATAATGATTCCAAGTGCGGAAACCTTTTCATCGGAATCGATATCTTTGACTTCGTCAACACTATTGATGAAATCGTCGACTATTGGATTACTCATTTTCTTCTTCCTCCTCTTCATCCTGGTTGTAAATTTCACCAGCTTCGAATTCGGATTCTTCCGGATCAACATAATCCGGTTCAAGAATTCTGTCGGTTTCTTCAGACTTCTTTGTCATAACATATGTTATGAACTTGATGATTGAGATTGTTGCTCCGATGCATGATACAACCAGAGCAGCGATTGCGAGTTTACTATGTTTCATAGTTTACTCCTCCTTCATGAAATTTAATATATCTTCAAAGGTTTTACCTTCAAGGACCAATGTTTGCAGTGTTGAGAATAAAACATCCGGTTTGCATTTAAATCCAGATGGAATTTCTCTGTTGAAGAATTTCTTTGTGAATTTATTAAGGGTTTCTTCACAACAGGGTTTTATCTCCAGACGAAGATCCATTCTACCAGGTCGGATCAATGCTGGATCTAATTCTTCAATATGATTGGTTGTGAATACGAATATTGTATTATGCGGATTTACGATACCATCGATTGAGTTTAATACTTGGGATAATGATGTTCTTTTTGGTCTGAATCTTGGTAAGTTATTATCTTTATCAGTATCTTCGGATTCTTTAAATCCTTTCTGTCTATTAAACAATGTACAGTCAACATCTTCACAAATAACCATATGGATGACATTGCTTGGTGTTTTCTGTTTGGGTAACTGCTC
>CAYYEN010000001.1:26124-41478 GCA_964470795.1 uncultured Spirochaetaceae bacterium
AAACCCATCATGGTACTCTGGTTAATATTGGCATGATCCAACATCATTGCCAACGGAATTAAGTGGTTTGGTTTCATATTATTCCTCCTGAAATATAAATATTTTTTGAAAGTCACATTCCTGTTCTCTTTCATTTAAATAATATATATACCGAATTAAAAAATAATAGATACTATGTTTCAACGAATCGATAATCTTTTATATTAAGAAAGGATGGTCAAAAATGGCTGATGCTAATAATACCAAACTCGGAAAACAGAAATTGTTATCAATTCCTGTTGAAGAAATTACAAAATCATTTATCGAAGATATGTTTGCATCATATCATGATCGTGAAACCAATACGTTCAAACATGCAAATTTTGATTGTAATGCACATATAATGTTAACACCTGAGGAGTACCCATTTACTGATACACCCGTTGATACCACCTTAGGAATGTTATTGTTCAATCGATATGTATTGGAACGTACAAACACAATTTCAGTCATTCGTTATTGGAACATTCCACTTGGTAAAAAAGGAATGGAAAAATTAGAAACAACAGTTGTATCTTTAGTCATTGTGGATAAACTTACAACCAAAGACCAGGGTGCAATAATTGATGCACGAGATCGTTTGGGTGCATGGTGTTCATGCTTCCTAGGAACAGCTGTATCATCATCATTGTTAATGCCGATGAATGATGTCAATAAACGTAAAGCAGAATTGTTTAAACAATACAAAAATGATATTGATTCAAATGATTCAGTTAAACAGATATTGACAACAAATAAAATTGAAAAAGAATTGGTCGGTATGGTTAAAAACAATCTGAAAAATGCCGGTGAAGTAAACGATCTGTTCAATTCAGGTGTTTATAATTTGGACAACAATTACAAAACAATCAATGTTATGCGTGGTGCAGTTTATAATGATATCACTCAACGATATGATGTTGTTGAAAATTCACTGATGGATGGTATCAACAAAAAAGATATTCCCGCATTTGCAAACTCTGTTGTTGCTGGTGCATACCCTTCCGCAGTCGGTACCGCAGATGCTGGTTACATGTCTAAACAGATGATGGCACTATTGCAATCAGAAGAATTGGATCCAAATCCAAAATCTGATTGCGGTACTAAGGCAACCATCCCGTTATTAATAGACAAAGCAACGGCACCATATGTATTACGTAGAAACATTCAAGATGGATCAAAAATTGTCACATTATTACCATCCAACATTGATCAGTATATGGGTAAAGTCGTTAGACTTTATAGTCCAGCATGTTGTACACATGATAAAATATGTGCAAAATGTGCTGGTCCATTATTCTATGATCTTAACGTAACTCGTGTTGGATTATTGTGCACACAATTCACGGATAAAATATTGAACATCAAACTGAAATCAAAACATAATCTCTCACAATCCGCTGGTGCTATGGATGTGTCAGAGACAATGTTGTCTCATACAGATAAAGTATATATGAAAGACGGTTATCTGTATAATAAAGAAAAGATGAGAGTTTTTATTCCACGTATCAAAGATGAGACTGAGGGTGATGATGTCAACTTGGTTGGATTTGAACAAGAGTCCACATACATCTCATGTTTAGGCGTTGTTCCTGTAAAGTTCTATGATAAGAATGACAAAGAGATATGCTCAACGTTGATGACTGTACCAGCATTGTTATCGTTTAATTTGTATGCTGAAGTGCAGGAAGAACCTGAAAATCTTATAATAACATATGAACCTAATTCGGCAATCACAAAACTTGCAATTCGTCAAAATGTTGTAAACGTTGAATACTTTATCAATCAGATTTTCTTATATTCCAAAGTGGCACAGATACCATACAATCTCATTGTACAGATGATGTTCAACTGTTTGAAGATGAACAACATTAATCTTGATTCACCATCAATTATATATGAAATGTTGGTTCGCCGAACATGTCGTACAGAAGACCATGATACATTTGCCAAGATATATGGTAAAAATCCATCAGTCGATCCATTATCATATAAGAAAGATAATTTCCGTTCATTGGTACAAACATCAAACTTCCTATCCGGTTTGTTATTCCAGGATATATCAAACTCGGTTAAGAAAGGATTATGTTCAACATTGAACAATCGTAAACAACGTGAAACACCATTGGAAACCATCGTCAAAATATAAAAAACATTATCCCCCGGTTTCCCGGGGGATGTGTTTACTTCTTGAATAATTCTTTGAGTTTCTGGAAGAATGATTTCTTTGGAATACCAAAGATACAATGATCCAGTTTGAAACCTGCAGCACCACGATGTCCACCGCCGCCATACTGTTTGGCAATCTCAGAGCAATCAATCTCGGGATTTGATGAATATAATGAATATGTCCATCCTTTGCCGTTATATGCAAAACGACAAACCATATCATGAGTTTCGTACTCTTCGCCGAACTGATCAGAACCTGCAGTGAGATTGTTCATCGCATAACAGTTGTTTCCAAACAGGTCGGTTTGGAAACCACCAACACTGCGCAATATTGTATTTCGTTCATCTTCATCCTGGATGTAACGTTCACCATCACGAATGGATGTAAACAATATTCTGTTGTTATCATTATAGATTGATTCCCACAGATCATCATTCTCGGGATCGATTAATTCCTTTGGCATCCTCTTATATGCATATGAGAATGCTTTGGATTCAGTCAACTTATGACGCCATACATCATGATCATCAACCAATCGAACAATGAAAGGGATACGATATTCCATATCTGTGTTGCCATTGAATATCATGTGGTCCCTGAGATCCGTGAGATCAAATTCAACATCCATCGGATGCATCTTCTGGTCTGAATTCATGCATGTATAGATGAATGTCAATAATGAACCTGAGATCGGGCCATTGCGTTCATCGGTTTCATCCTGTACAAAATGAACCCACTTTGGTTCATCAATATCATGTTCGTTGTAATAATCAACCGATGGTTTATGATGGTCGATATGTACAACGGTGCACATCTGGGTCAGTGCATTCTTAATGAACTTCTCAACAGAGTCACTCATTGAGATGTCCACCAGATATACAAATGAATTAGGTGTTACTTCAGTTTCAATCTCGCCCATATAGTTGTACGCATAATATGATACTACATTGGTTGGGTTCGTAAGTTCGTATCTAACCAATGCCGCAGCACAGTGACCATCAGCATCGGTGTGATGAATAATATGAATGTTCATATTGTTTCCTCCTAAAAATATAATACCTTCTAGTAATGGATGTTAATCCAAATAATACCAAAAGGAGTGTTTAAAATGTTACAGTTTTCAATCATTACATTGTCAACGTTTGTCACCGTTCTTGTATCAACCACACGTTACATAGCTTCTCTGTTTAAAAGAGACATCTCATATTATCTTCCAATCTTCGCAATCATCTATGGTATAATCCTCAGTGTCTGTGGATACTACTTTACAGATGTGGAGATGGGCAATAATATTATCGAAGCTGTGTTCATTGGTTTGTCTGCCGGCGCAGGTGCATGTGGTATCAACCAGGTTGGCAAACAGCTGAACAAAAAAGGAAATCAAACAGAAGGAGATGTTCCTCCAACTGTTCAACTTCCTGATGATGAAATCGTTGGTGCCGTAGCCCAAAATGAATCCGAAGATTCCGACGACACCAACATCGATATACCATGATAAAGAGTTAGAGTATCCCGGGCGTGTTGCCCGGGATCTCAAAAGCTTATCTTCTGAACACCGTCTCTCCATCCTGTACGACAGAGAATTGAGGATGCAGAATCTTATCATTTGAAAAAGCTCTAACTATATCTGTTACGTAGTTAGGATTGTCTTTCCAATTCATAAGTGCGTTCCTCTGTGAACGGGTCACCTTTAATGGTTTTTTATCGACGGTTTGAATGCTCACTCTTTTGCCATCGTTTATTGTAACCATATAGATTTGCTCACCCTTTTTCATGGTATATCTCCCTTCATTGTTGATTAATTGTAGAAATGATTCTCCACACCGTCTCCATAGAAAGAAGTGTAGTGCGGGAATTCATCGCGATGCTGGAAATAGTATTCAACAGCATCAATGCATGACTGAGTTACGCAGTCATGATAGTATCCCTCGGCGTACCAAGGGTTGTACTGATTAGGTGCCGTCAGTACGTTATACACATTGGATTCAAGACCGTTTGTCCAACAGCCCTGGTCGACACGTGTCATAACAGTGTCGACAACCAATGCTTTGTCGTAAAGTGACACCCAATCAGCACCGTACTCCGTGCCAACGGTATTACAGAGGAATATACGTTCCTCTTCTGTGATGTAGCCATTTGCTACAGACGGATAGTATCCGTAGTCATAAGTTTCGAACTCTGTTTCCGTAACGTCGACATTCGCAGAGTCCTCGATAGGTGGATGAGATTCCGGTTCAAATGAAATCGGCACCGCAACTGATTCCTGTACCGAGGTTGTTGTTTCACTTAGTTCAACCCCAGTTGTTGTTGTCTCTGTAACAGAGACCTGCTGCAGTACCGTTGTTGCTGTTGTTGTCGTAGGTGGTTCAACCGTGCTCACGATCGCATCCATTGTTGGATATGGTTTCACGTGAGTCATTTCGTCTGTAATTGTGATCCTGCATCCTTTACCAACTTTCATACATCCGGTTGCGAATGCAACGATCATTAATCCGAGTGCGATTGTTTCCAGTGCTGCAACTACAACAGTCATATTAATCTTTTTCATTTGTAAATACCATCCTTTATAAAGTTTTTATTATGGGATGGCTGGGTTGGGTTGCCCAACCGGTTGGTCATCCGAGAAGAGACCATAATAAACTTCACCACAAGTTCTTCTGCGTACCGAAGTTGACGCATGGATCCATTTAAGATAATACATCTTTCTTCAGACCATAGTAATGATATATATATCGTTTCCGATAATAATAGAAAAAATAAACCCCGGTTATTCCGGGGTTTATAATTCATTCACTCCAATCGAGTATTTCACTTTTGCATGATAGCTCTTTGAGTTTCTTGGAACGACTCTTCCACCAAAATGTATCCATTGGTACAGATTGGTCGACGATGTCATAGTAGTGTCCTATCTTACCAGCATAGCGAACACGTCCAAGTGATTGTTCAGCAGTGAGCTTACTACAATATGGAGTCATGTTTATTATATCGGTCAGACCTTTGACATCAGTACCAACACCCATACTACCGAGAGTTGATATAATGACATCCGCTTTCTTACTGTAGGCATTGTCACCTTTACTGTTATTGGAATTGATGGTTCTGATTGATAAAGCATATTTGAATTTATCTTCCTTGTCGAGTTCTTCAATCAGAAAATCCATTAACGATTCACACAAATTGATCAATGGAATCAATACGAGAACTTTGGCATTTGGATCACGATCGAAACATTCCATGATGATGTCTTTACAACATTTGAAATGACGTTTCTTTTTATCATATGCAATGACCCATTTACCATACGACACGGCACTCATACCTTTACCACGAGTCACCTGATAACGATAAATGTTTGGTTTACAATCAGATGACATTCGCACAGTCACATAGTCCATCCATTTGTTTGGTGCATTGTTGTTGAGTTCAGTTGATGGCGCATAGAACGTTGCGGAATTGAATACTTTCCAATAGATTGCGTTCTCTTCACGCTGGCTGCGTCCAGGAGTGGCGGTCAGATAAATGTTACGTTTGACATTGCATACAATATCCAGCAACAGTATATCTTTGAATTCCAAATGTGCTTCATCAATAACCTTAATGCCGATTCCTAAAACCTTGCAAATGTTCTGTGCAAGTTTGATATCACCGATTCGTTTCAAACCCGCACGAAATGTCGCATGTGTTATCAGATATATGTCATAATCTTTATCATAATCACCATGTGCGATATTGTATAATTCCTGAGTGGTATCAATTTCATGAACATGTGCATGATCAAAACCATTCATCATATACAATGATTCATTCCATTGTGCACGCAAATTATCACGATGCATTATAATGAGAGCTTTCTTTTTGTATAAACCGATTCCATATCCAGTACAGTATGTATTATGTGTAACAACATAATCATCAGTCAGATACAGATGTTCAGGATTATCAACCTGAATACAACGACATGGGAATGATGCAATCCGTTGTATGGATTTGATGTAGATTGGTTCTTTGTTTCGTTTGTTATATGTTGCACCATAACGTTTCAGATACTTACGACAATCTTCAGAAGTTTCACATAATATCGCAGAATCCAAACCAAATGAAACACTCATCATGCTACTATGTTGACTGATTTTGAGTTTTGCATAATAACCGCATGAACGAAACATTTCAACGATGTCATTCAATAATGATTTCAACTCTGATGATATAACCTTAGCATTATTAACATACACCATCGATTCAATGATTCCACCCAATACTGACATACGTGTTGATGAATATCGATAACATTCAGGAATTCTAAAGATACCACCATCCTCATCACGGAACACTTGATCATGTAATATACGACGACCATATTGATCGATAAACTGGAAACGATTGTTTTCAAAACGATATTCCCAATTGTTGGTTAAACAAATATTCTGAACAATCTTAGTCACTTTATCAACCTGGTAGTATTCACATTTGAATGTCAACACACGTTCATTGTGATCCGTTAATCCAACACATATTCCATATGTGTATGGTTCAATGTCAAATGGTTTCCATGGATATTTGACATAACCATTCTTTGGTATCTCATAACGATACTGGCAATCTTTCATATATGACATATATGAGTTTTTGATTTCGTATAATGGTTTGGTATGCCATTCACCATCTTCTTTTACTCTCCAAAGATGGTCATCACCACAATGAGTCATTCGTCCATCGGTAAATGTTACACGATACACTGGCTGCACACCATGATCAAATATTTTGGTTACTGTAAATTCATTACCTAATTCGGAATATACAGTGTCGCCAATACGTAATGTACCAATTGGAACAAATCCTTTTGGGGTTGCAACTTGTGACCAGACTGGTTGCATTTTGCCAAAACCAGGTTTCTTTACAACGAACAAACGTGGGTCATCAATATTGTCTGCGAAATCATGTTCACCTGCAATGAAATTGATAACATCAACCTGTTGTTCATTACGAGGTGCGATAAGTTCCTCAAACTGGAAATCCATATCTTCACCCTCGTAATCAATGTCTTCAACAATTTCAACATTGATCAACAATTTCTTCAGAAACTCTATATCGACACCTTTATGAATATACAGTTCATTGTGTTTTTCATCTAACATCAAACCGAGAGTGACAGTCTGTTCAACGTACTCATCTTCATATGTAAGTGAATTGATTAATGCACCCAGATTGGATAATGCTTCTGATCCGGGTGTAATCATGATACAGGTGTTTCTGATCGTTATTTTGTATTTAATAAGATCATCCCTTTTCTATTATAATTCGATTATCGATTTTACGAATATCATTGATTTGATCATCCGACAACAACACCTTTAGAGGTTTCATTTTGTATGCTGAAGGGTAGATCAAATCAACACATTTTACATCATTATCAATGTATAGGTTACGTCGTGCGATTAATCGCACGACATGTGAGAGAGTTACATTTGGATCATCCAGTGGTGTAAACTCAACGTTGTTTCTTTTTGCAAATAACATTATTGCTGTCATCTTACCTATAAGACGACTGTTACGTTTTTCATCCATTCTTATTCAATTCCATTCTATATTATGATAAGCAGCGATTCTCTATATCTCCCTTAATCATAATCCCCATGTCTAACTTCATGATGTCTGAAACCTGATTATCCGTATATACCCCACGACACGGACCGATTTTAAATGTTTGATACGACGGATCATTTTTATATTTTCGATTCATCATACCCAACAGATGTACGGCACTGATCAGATTATGTTTTTCATCAATATTATCTTCATAATTAAATGATTTAATATTGTACTTGTTTACGAATTCAATTATTGATTCTTTCATATTTAGCTCCTTATGAACGAGATTCGGTTATTTAAATCCAACGATCTCATGTATGCATTTAAACCTTCTGCCTGATCTTCTGTAAGTTTAATTGCACCCAGAATGTTGTTGGTTTCACGATTGTAAATGAGATACGAATACATTGTGACTGTTTCCTGAGAGCCGTCTGTGTAAACAACGTTTACGTTTGAGGGTTTATTCTTTTCCTTTTTCTTGAAGAGATTCATTTTAATATCCATCCTTTATATAAAATTTTATGGGGAGATTATCTCCCCATATTATGCGTTACTGTACATTTACTCGAACAATCTTGACAGCGGGGATATGTTTTGGACGTTCTGGATTTGCTGCCATTGTCAATACTGGTAATGATTCAATGTTGACTGTGGAGACTCTGCTGTCGGCATGATGTAATATCAACTTCTGAGATTTATCAACACAGAATACTGCAGCCAAATCATCCTGAGGAGAGAGTTTGATGATTGGTTTACAGTCTCCAAATTTCTTTGTTGCTGTCAAGAATTTGGAGTGGTTGATTCTGATTCTACCGAGTTTCGTTACATATGCCAAGAAGGGTTTGTTTGAATTTATGCAGAACATTCCCGCAACTTCATAACCACTGATGATAAACTGTCCAGCTGCATCAACCGATAACACCTTATTCAGATCAGTAGTCTGAATACGTTTACCATTACCATTGTTTGTGTATATAAGTATGTCAGATAATGTGTTATCTGGGACTTCCAATACAGATACAAGATATTCACCATCGTCAAGTTTCACCAATGGTTTTCTTGATGTGTTCGATGGTATTCTGTCGATTGGCATGTATTTGATTCTGCCTCTATTTGACAATAGCACAATATTGTTTGTTTTATTTGATACTGCAACCACACACTTACCCATCTGATTACCACGACCGATTGATGTCATTGTAATGGGTTTATCATGTGCAACTTTTGTGGTATCAACCCAGATGTATCCACCATTATCATCAATCAAACATACATCGTTACCATTGATTGGTGTAACATCCGATGAAAGATGTTCAGGGTTCTCAGTTTCTGAGAATATAACCGATCCATCAGTTAATATCTGAACAACACCGATGTTTACAACTTCCTTTTCGCCTGTATTCAGAATTGTACTTCTACGAGCGAAACCGTATTTCTGTTTGATTCCATTCATATCATTGATGATTTCTTCTTTGATATTATCTGGTGATGTTATGATTGATCTGAGACGTGAAATCTCTTCGTTGATCTCCTTGATGAGTTTCACGGTTTCTTCATAACGTTTGATTGATAATCTGTGTAATGGAACTTCTGCAACTAATTTTGCTTGTGCAGATGTAACCTCGCCTTTGTATTCTTTAACCAATAACTGGATGGTTTCTTCTTCACTCTGTGCTTTACGACAAATCTTGATTGTCTTATCCAGATTCTTTGGTGACAACATATATGCTTTACCTTTGTTCTGATTGAACAACACGATCTGTTGTACAAGCTGACGTTGTAACCATGCACGTTTCTCGAAGATTCTATTGTTGATCCATGATAACAATATCTGACGTGGTGTATACTCACATAATGACAGATTTGTTTCTACAACATTCATGTTTGTTGCCGCAACATTTGTTCTGAATCCAGGAACACGTTTGAACAACTTATTCAACACATTGTACAGATTACATGGTTTGCATCTGACAACATAACGAACATTACCTTCGATCAATTGTGATTCATCATCTGCCGAAATGATCTCCGGGATTGGATTGTTTGAAACCTGGATTTCACTTAAACGATGATTGATATCATCTAAGAATTCTCCATAAGGAGTGTTCTTAAATATGATTTCATAATTACGATTATCAAGTTCAAATGATGACTGAAATACAAAATGAGAATCATCAATTATAATGATATCACATCCAGTTGGTGAATCTGGTACCAGATGTATTTTTGCATTTGGATTCTTGATAAGTTTGATTGTTGCATTTATTACCTCATTGAGATTATATGGTGGAATTGCAGTTGCATATCCTAAACCAATACCACTGGAACCATTTAAAAGTATCGTCGGTACAAGTGCTGGTAATGTGACAGGTTCGATGGTTTTTGCATCATATGATGGAACCATGTTGACCTTACCATCGAATTCTCTGAAAAATACATCGAGTGAGAATTTCGATATATTCATCTGAAGATATCTTGGTGATGCAGCATCGGAACCATTAACGGCGTTACCAGAGTTACCTCCATCTGATGTATCCAACAATGGAATGTTGTTACTAAAGTCCTGTGCCATCGATGCAAATATCTGGCCAAGGCCAAGATCACCATGTGGAGATAAATGCATTACATCACCAATCGCAGAGCCAACAGTAAACTGTTCGGTTTTGTATACTTTGTAAATGGTATACAATATTCTACGATGGATAGGTTTTAATCCATCTATGAGAGATGGTATCGCACGTGCGATGTTTACATTTATACCGTATAAACAATAATAACGTTTTGACAACTCACCAAGGTCTGCGGTTGTCATATTGGGATTACCAAATTCGGTATCCTTTATGGGAACATATAATTCATTTTCCATTAATATCATGACCTCCTATATTTAAAAAGCTACATACATGTTGTTTTCTACAACAGATATATTATGGATGGCGGGAAATCCCGCCATCCAACAATTTAAATTATCATATCTTTACGAACCGATTTAATTATGTCTGTGATTACAGGAACATTCAACCAGTTCGATGCCAATGACATATAATTATGATTCTTGAATGAATTCATGAGTGGACCCGCCATGTCCGTTTCATGTTCATTATTTTTGGAATCTTTCCATGTGTACTCTTGGTTATAAGAGTTATTACAACAACGATGTTCACGGAATAAGTTGTTATCAATTTTGCATTTATACAACAATGATTTCTTATCTTTATTATATGCCATTTTGGTGTTTGGATACATTGCCGCCGCATCCAAATCCGATGCACCGAATATAATCGAATTATACTTTTTACCAGAAGCAACCAGTCCCGTTGGTTTATTCTTTGCAGGGTCTGCAACAAATGCTCCTTGGAACGCACCATCAATGGTTTGATCAATGATAACTTTGTTTGACATAACGAAACCAAACTCTTCGAAGAGTTGGTCTTTTGAGTTACGCACAATGTGAGTTTCTTGGAAACATTTCGGATATGCAGTTGCAAATGCATACGAACGTGAATAGAATGTTTGTGCATCATTGACCTTGGTTTCAATTGCATGTTGCACAACAACATCACGTATATTATACAATATGAATTTGATATAATCGGTATACGGGAATTCACGGAATGTACCACTTTTGGTATCGGTTAATTTATGAATGTTTGCAACCTTACCACCAATTGCATCCAAACGATATGATGGTTCTTCAGATTGTGATTTTCTAATGGCTGCATACAAACGTTCCTGACACAAGTATTGTGAATACGTTGATGAATAGAACCAATCTCGATTTGTTTTCATACTGAAATTGTCGGTTCTATCTTTTTCGAATTTGTATTCCTTGGATTTGAATTCCTGTGGGACGATGATGTCAATCGGATCGTATCCAATCCATTGTGCACGATTTGGAAGATAATTGAAATCGAATGGCGCATTCCATGCAAATATAAACATTGGTCGATGTTTATTGGAATGATCATAAACGTTGTTGATTAATCTGGCTTCTGCACCAGAGAACGAGATGGTTGGTGATGTTTCCCAGAATGCAATTTCAACATCAAATCCGTCAAGATATTTCAGATTGTCTTCATCCTCGTCAATGTGAACTGGACAATTGGATGATGAACGATTACCCTTAATCATCTCTTTGAATTCTTCCTGATGGGATTTCAACCACTCATACTCACCACGTTGTTTTTCCAACAATTCATCGAAATGTTTCTGTTCATCTTCATTACGTCCATACAACTTTTCACGCGGTTCCAACACATCGAGATACACCTTTTTATCATGTGGATATATTGATGTGACTGCCGTTATGGGTTGACGTACGTCCATCGGATTACCAAGATCAGGTTGATAATCCAATACATCGATTTCTATATCAATGAATCCCGCAGTAACTTTGGAAACATCACAATGGTCACCGAATTCATGTAACCAACGAATTCTGAAATATGCATCTGGTTGGAAGTCACATTTATACGACCATGGATTCTGACACATAGTCTTACGGAACCATCCACGTTTCGAATCTGAAATATGCGATTCATAAAACTCTTTGTATTTCGTATCAACCAAATGTGAACCATCATCAGAATACATCTTTGCATCACCGGCATGTTCATATATCATTTTTGGTATTTGAGAGAATTTACAGAACACACGATACGCATGATCAATTTCAATCTGTGGCATTTGATATGCATCATCCGGTTTATGTTGATAACGCATTTTGTTTCTGAAATATTGGTCAACACAAAAACCATCTAACGTGTAACGATAATCTGGACGTGTAAACCATATATCAACAATTGGTGGTAAATATTTTACATCCAAACGTTTTGTCTCTGGATTCAGATATACAACTTCAAATGCTTCTGCCGGAAATTCACGATATCGTACATCAAACAACATTGAACCTTCCGGAAATTCTTTACGTAAATCCGGTGGTGGTTTACCGATACTTTCGACATTATGATCAACCAAATATTGTTCAAATTTATTCATATCAATATCCCTCATGAATTGTTAATGAATCATCTTCATTGATCCATTTTAATATTGATACTGTACGCCAATCCCCATCCTTGGTTCTGAATGTCACACTGTTGATACCAGAATTAAGTATCATGCGTTTACACATTGAACAACAATCTGCTTCGGTGTATGATCCATCATTCTCAATACCAACCAGATACATTTCTGCGTGTTTACGTTTTATCGGATCTGCATTTATAATTGCATTCATTTCCGCATGAACCGAACAACATAATTCATATCTCTGACCGGATGGGATATTATTCTCCATACGGAAACATTTACCACGATCACAACAATTCTTGCGACCACGCGGTGCACCTGAATAACCGGTTGAGACAATGACATCATCTTTGACAATGATTGCGCCAAACTTACGTCTCAAACATGTACTCCGAGAAGCGACACATTCTGCGATCTTTAAATAATACTCTGTCTTGGTTGGACGTCCAATCTTTGTTGGTTCTGTTGCATTGTTCATCGATGGTAAAATCTCACCGTTGATATACTTCTCCCATTCACCTTTGGATTCTGGTAATGGTTTGATCTGATCATCGATACCTTTATTTTCATTATGAAAATTCAATGAACGTTCAAACACACTTCCTTCAAAATTATTATCATTCTGGACACCCATATTGATAACCTCCTGAAATATAAATTTTTGTACAAATGAGTTCCTTCATACACCATAATGATATAAATACGAAAAATGAAAAATAAAACACCCCGGTTTCCCGGGGTGTATATATTTAAAATCCATCAATCATTCAAAGGAGGTCTCACTGGCTACCATTATCAGTAAAGCATGACTGATGGATTATTTGCATGTTATTACGGTAATTGTGTAACCAATGGAGTTACATAATCACCATCATTAAGACTACTAACATATGATGAATTCTTGTAGTAGTATTTTTTATCTACCCATGTAGGTGCGGTTGCTTCAGATGCTAATGAAACTTCATTACCTTCGTCATCTATATAAAAATATTTCTTGTATCCATCTGTACCAGAATCGGTCCAATTGGATGGTTGTGTTTTAGGATACTCATGTGCATCCACTGAAATTAATGCAAATAAATCAAGTATTGCTCGTGCATCCTGATATGTAACTGCACCATTATGCATCAATGATGCAGCTTTAAGATCTTCTTCTGTTGGTTGTGGATCTATTGTTTTATTCATATGCTTGTTGGATACATATCCTGAAACAGCGGCTGCATCACGACCATCTACAATATTATCATTATCGAAATCACCAAGTTTACGTGTACTCATAAAATCACCTCCATATTATAATCCGATAAAGATGAATGGACTCTTGGTACGATCAATCCAATTAAGAATTGCAACCATTTTGTCATTATGCACAGACACACATCCGCCAGTATATCCTGGAGTAGAATCATTATTGAAACTATGCAAGAAATATGCTGAACCTGAACCAGTACCATCTGATGGCGTTATAGGTTTCTGTACATGTGGTGCCATATTGAAACGAATGACAATTGCGTTACGATATGACGTATTCACCCAGTTCCACAAATGCTCAGATGCATTAGAAGCAACTCCTGCAAAGTTGGCATAATATTTACCATATTCAAATGGTGTGTCTTTACCGGCATATGTCTTAGATCCATCTTTATTAAAGAATGTACCAGTTTCCCAATCGGTACGTTTCCACTGAATAAGATGGTATGGATTCTCAGCGGTATCAACAAATGTATTGTACCATGATGGATATGAACTAACCTGTGTTTCGGGTGAGTTACCTGCATCAATCCAATGCATTGTTGCGGTGAGTTGTTTATAATTAATCTTGACTCCAGAACGAGCATCTTTACCAAATGCACCAACATCGTCTGTACAAGTAGACCAGTTACCAAGTCTCCATGCACCTGCAGGTGTTCTGTTAGAATATGTATTCTCACGGATTTCATTGATTGGATGAATTCCATACTGACCAACCTTGGCAGGAATGTCAGACAGTCCAGATACAGCAACCCATGCACCATTAGAAACTTCATAGCATGATACAACTGCATCAGAACCTGATGTTCCTTTAACAGTAATAATCTGGTTTGGATGTGTGGTATTAATTGTATTTGTAAACAAGCTTTGATAACCAGATTGACAACTATTGATGAATGTTAACAAATTACCCGATGCAATTGGTGCCGATGTAGGATCTGCGGGTACAAGAGATTCAGATGGATCATCTCCGCCGCCACCTCCATGACCTTCGGCATTACGATAGTTGTCATAGAAATCAACACCTGATGCGACAGGAATACTCCATATGCGTCTACGCAAACGATCTCTTTCTTCATCTGTTGGTGGATCTGAGAATGTTATTGCGGTAGGAGTCCAGTATTTATCACGAACCTCTTCAAGCTGTGATTTATCCAGACGATTAATTATATTTGTAATACTGGATAAGATTTCAGGCGGTGTTAACAGATAACCGCTATCATCGTCATAAGTGTTTTCATGTTCAATACCTGCATTCATTGATGCATCCAAATGGGCAATTGTATCATAATCCA
>CAYYEN010000002.1:0-28167 GCA_964470795.1 uncultured Spirochaetaceae bacterium
GGGTAGAGGGATTTCCTTTTGTAAATTGTAGAATACATGCATATTATAGATAGGATAGAGCAAAATCTATCTAATCTAAATAGAAAGGAGAATATAAATGAGACACTATTTCAACGCTATTAATTGTTTTACTGATGCTAGTAAGACTAACATCGACGGAGTGGATACTATATGTGCTGGATACGCTGTAGTATACCAAAATCAGATTCTAGATACCGGATTGAAAGTTGTTTATGATGCAACTTCAATGTATGGTGAAAAGTTAGCAATTTATATGGGAATGGATGCTTTACTTAGTTATGCTAAGTATGATACATTCCTTAATTTGTTTTCTGATTCTCAGGTAGGTATCTTCTCACTTAGAAATTGGATCTTTGACTGGGTAAAGAAAAAAGATTCTAGTACAATAAAATCATTCGTTAATAGTAGCAAAGTTCCTGTAGCGAATCAAGAAATATTGATGGCTACTATAGGTTTGATTAATTCAACTGGTGCTCATACGAGTCTGTATCATATAAGAGGTCATATGAATCCTAGTAAGGTATCTGACATGCAAACCTTCATAGAGGCTTTTGTTAGATTAAATAATGAGTATATGACTGAAGATATGGCTAGAGAACTTATCTACTATAATGACGTAGTGGATAAAGCTACTAGAAATCATTTGTTTCAGACGATAACTTCACCAGAGTTTAATCCAGAAGATTATCGTAAGCCAATTGTTGTATTCAACAATTTGCTTAATTATAATTCCATTATGAATTATAAAGAGTTAATAGGTCGTTAAAAAGAAAGGATTGCTTATAATGAGAAACTATGATATAGATAAGCCTATTGTTCAAATAAAAAGAAGAACAGGCGTATATTATAGAAGTGATAATGATAATAGTGTTCAATCTTTCTATGAAACCTTTTTCAGCTTAGCCGAAAAGGGTTTCTTTAGAAGTTCTAAGATGGATAATGATATGAGAACTATACTTATCTCTGATGCTATAGTCTCTTATACGTTATATACAATATCATCATTAGATATTAAGAACGTAGATGTTAATGAACTTGTAGAAGAAACGAACAAGTACATTCGCATCTATATGAAAACGAATGAAGATTTGGTTTTAGTTTTTCTTAAAGCAAAACTTTCCGATATCTTTCGTGGTTACAAAAGAGAAGGAGTGAGTGAAAGTGTAGAAAAGTTAATCGTGGATTACACGGAAACCGTTATTAAAATTATCAAATTAGGAAAGGAGTAATTAATATGAAAAGAGAAGAAATTGACCGTGTTTTAAGACCATTTCTACCTAATCCTGCTTATAGAAAGGATACTGTAGATAATCTTTTAATTATGGGAGATGCTAAAACAAGAGAGGTATTAACAAAGCTCGAATGTGATTATGCAAACGTGAATCACCAGATCTTTGCTAAGTTTCTCTCTGATGAGGATTTTGAAATAATGAATCAGATGATTCAGGGAGTTGGAGGAGATTTACAGGTAGCATGCTATTACTATCCATATAAGTATATGAAATGCTATGCAGAAGATGGTGAGTTGTATTTTAAGATGGGTGAAGTAGAGAACCCTCGTATGCAAAACATCATCAACATGATGCATGTTATTAATGCTAATCGTAAAGTAAACGAGAAGCAGTTAAGTAAGGAGGAGATACTCAAACAGATTGAAGAGGTGAAGAAAAAGCCAAGTACTGAAGTTATAGATTTTCAGATGAACTATATAAAAGGAATGGAAGAAGAAGCACAAGCATTCTTCCATAATCAGCAGAATGCTACTCAGCAACAAACAGTAGGAGTACAGAGTCCTAATCAGTTTACTCAGCAACCATCAACAGTCTTCTCTGCTGAACCTCAGCAGACTATGAGTGAGCAGAATTGTTGGGTTGAGAAATCTGAATATGGCTTAGATTTATCTAGTTTGGTTGAAAACTATAAGCCAATAAGAAATAATACGCCGAATAACACATTGCTACTTGGAGGAAATCAAGTTAGTGGATTATCTGCTAACTTGACAGAAGGAGGTAGCATTATGAATGGAAATGGATATTTTAACATCAGTGACATTGTAAAACCAAGTATTTCTGAAGTTACTGTAAATGAAACAGAAGGAAACAACTTTATGAATTTGGTTATGACTCCTGAAGAGGAAGCAAGTCACTTTTATGGATTTGATATAAACAAGGTAGGAGAAGGAAATACTTATGAGCAAGATATGTTTATTGCTCATAATATGATGCATCCTAATGTAGCATTACAGATGCAACAGCAGCAACAGCCAATGTTTAGTCAGCAGAATAATTTATATGGAAACCTGAACGGATATACACAGTATGGTTCATTTGTAAATCCTATTGCTTCTCAGCAATATTCTCAAATGAACTTTACTACTCCACCTCCAGCAAAGTTTGCTGGTGATGGAACCGAAGAAGGAGCTAAATCCGTTATGGATCAGATAAAGGCTATGGGTTTAACTGTTCATCATATGGATGGAACCCCTAAACGTAAGCCTGATGCTACTTCTACAGCAATAGCAAATATGCTTAGCAAGCCAACTTCTGATGGAGGTTGTCAGTTTAACTTATCATCTTTATCAAGCTTCCATTATGGTTGCAAACCAATAGACAAAATGTTCGATGAAGATGATCCTAATTATCTTGAAAAGATAGCAGCAGAAACAAGAAGGAGACAGTCTCCAGATTATGATATGGGAGAACATATTGCAGAACTTGATCCTGCATTAGATGGATACCCACTTACTGAAGAAGATACTGATGCTATCTATGATATTCATACAACAAATCGTCACAATGGAATCTTCAAAGAGAGGATTACATTAGAACAGATTCAGGCAAGAAAGGAAGCATACCGTCGTGGTGCAAAACCTTTGCTTCAGCCTGAGCCATATGATAAGTCTAAAGCATCCGTAGAAGACTATGATACTGGCAATAAGATGAAGAAGAAATTCCCATTTGCTCATAATGCAAATGATGAACAGAAGATTGTAAAGAAGTTTACAGCTCCAGATGCTAATATGGTAGGAGGTCCTAGTCCTATGCCTTCATTTAATTCTGGAGTGACTTTCGGAGGAGTTCCTAAGTATGATCCTAATGTAAGATATCCTAATATGCCTAGCAATGTGGATAGTCTTAGAGTTCCTAACTACTTCTATCCTGAAACGGATATGAGTTTATTCACACCAACTAGAGAAGAACTTGATGAAGGTTTAGTTCCATATGTAGCTATTTCTCGTCACGGTGTTATGGATAATGAAGAAGAATTCAACTATTACATGGAGAGAGCTAAGGAACGTCGTAGACGTAAGACCTTCAAGTGGGATGGTCCTAGAGTGTTTGTATCCAGAAATGGAGAAGAACCACCTTGGGCTGAAGCGGAAAGAAAATGGAGAGAAGAGAATGCAGCTCTTGATTATAAAGAAGCATCTCTTCTTAGATATAGAGCACAGAACAACGACTATGATTATAGCATAGCAAAAGAACTGAGGAGATATAATACAGATCTTGCAGATGATTTCCTCTGGTATAAGCAGAACAGAGCTCTTGATGAGTTTGAGAGATTTAAGCAGGAATGCTTAGCTGAACTTGTAAAATATCGTAATGCAGATCCTATGGCGAATGCCAAATCTGAAATTACAGAAAATGAAGATGGAACATTTGACTTCAAAGCTCCTACAAAGGATTACACTATTAAGGACCTTAAGGAAATGGCTGAGGAGTCTAGAAAGAAAGCTGAAGAATCTTCTACATCTGGATTGGCTAAGAACATCATATCTAGCTACCAGAAACAAGCAGATATCATAAACAATGCGGTATCCAATAAGCTTGGTGTAAAAGATGATAAACTTACTATACGTAATATCCTAGATAAGATAGCTAGCTTGAATAATATTCAAGTTGTAGCTTATGGAGATAAGAGTGTAGTAAACAAAGTCATGAGTCTCCCTCCTATTGAAGTTAATGCCAATAATCAGTATAAGATTTGGAAGAAACTTAAAAGGATGTGTTACTCAGGTGACAAAGAGAACTTTGACGAAGAATTCGATAGATGGTGGTTTGGACCTAAATATATTGAGAAACAGATGAGCAAAACTAAGAAGTACAGAGAGTATAGATTGAAAGCTCAAGCTGTATTAGATGCTCAGATTAATAGAGAATTTGTAACTCCAGAAAAAGCATATGCAGCACAAATGGCATTCAGAGAACATGGACTTGCTTGTGCAGCTAAGTTTGATCAGGGTTCTGTTAGACCTGATATGAGTTTAGGAGAATGGCTTGATAACTGGATGTTCCTTGAAACTAGATATCAGGAAATGAAGGTTGAAGAATATAACAAGAATCTCCGTAATAGATACAACCCAAAGAGGTACATGGAGCTTGTAGAACAGTCTGCTATGCAGGATGCTGCTGCTAGAGGTGAAAAGTATCACTTCTGTGACAGTAAAGAATATAACGACAAGCGACAGAGATTCATTTCCACAATCTTCTCGTCTATGGGTAAACGAGGAGCAATTTCATAATAAGGAGACGTTTATATGAGCGTACCTATGCGTAATTCCGATATAGCCGCCTTATACTTCCGTAGAAGATTGGAAGATGGCGGCTTCGATTGGGAGCATTTTACACACGCACCAATCTCTTCGTACATTTCGTTACCCGAGATCCAGTATTTTGATCACATCGCAACGAGTGCAAAACTGGCCGGAAAATCGAAACGGTACAAGATCGATATGATGAGTGAAGTATTGAGACCTAAGGGTTTCATTTATATGACTGCTGGTACAAATCGTGTGGTATTCCGAAATGATTATGACCAGAGTTTTCTATTGAAGATTGGTTTTGATTCCACTGGAATTAACGATTCCTTAAGAGAGTTTCATAACCAAGAAGTATTAAAACCATTTGTTCCAAAAGTATTTGATGTATCTGCTCGTGGTACTATAGGACTTGTAGAAAGAGTGCATCCTATTCTGAATAGGGCTGAATTTACAAGTGTAGCAGGGCAGATATTTGATATTCTTAACAAGAAGATTCTAGGAAAATATGTTCTAGAAGATATAGGAACAGATTTCTTTAAGAACTGGGGACTGAGAGATGGATTCGGTCCCGTTTTACTAGACTATCCATACGTATATGAAATCGATGGAAGTAAGCTTGTTTGTAATAAGCCTTTACAAGATGGAACTCTGTGTAAAGGACTTATAGATTATGATGAGGGTTTCAACACCCTAGTATGTGAACTTTGTGGAAGGAGACACACCGCTAAGAGTTTAGCTAAGAACAACGGTGCTATCTTAATCACAAAAGACTATTTGAATCAGAGAGGAAGAAGAATTATGCAGTTACCAAAGGTTCAGATTAAGAGAAGAGACGGATCTACTTATGGAGATGATCTGTCTGTAAATGTAAAGGAAGACGTTGTAATGAAGCGTCATACTACCTACAGCAAAGAGTTGAAGGTTAGTGTTAACTTCGGTCATAACCGTGATAAGATCATGGCTCAGGCTGAGAATTCCAAATATCGTAGTAATAGTTTCCAGCCTCAGCAGAAAATGATTCAGAGAGGAGAAACAAATGTTGAAAGTGGTAATAATAGTAGCAGCGTTGATATTGGTAATGATAGAAGCAATATCAATAGCAATACTGATTTCGTTAACATTAATAAGGAATATCGCGAACAGGGTCGTGACCTTCTTAAAGAAGCTGCAGTATTCATGGATGTTTTAGGATATAAAGACATAGCAGGTCGTTTAAAGCGTATGAGTCATTTTAAAGACGGTGATGAGCTCAATATTGAGGTTAGTGATTTCAAACAGCGTTGCCGTCGTTTGGCTATTAGAGAGTTTCCAGATATTGAAGTAAAAAAGTCATATGACTTTGATTCTCTTGATAAGAAGTATTTCAATCCAGAGATTCCATACTATAGTCAGATTGACAAAGATAATGATTCAAACGATGTAGTTGAGTGTAAGCTGAAGGCTATTGATGCTTGGTATTTAACAAAGAACACTCAGAATACTCAGCCTAACAATGCTGCTAAATCAAAGATTCCTGATATCAATGATCCAAATGCAGTATGGGTTCCTCCTATGAATCATACTGTATCTAATCAGGAACCTATTGATCCAAAGCTTATGGCTAATCAGTTACACATCGATCGTAGTATTGAGAAAGCAAATGCTGGCGGTGAGATGAAGGTAGCAATTAAGCAGGAAGAACCTGAACAGGATACAGAATCTACAACTAAGATTGTATCCAATAATGAAGAATCAATTGAAAGAGAATCTCATGAAACTGAGTATTTCGAAAAGAAGGAAGTATCATTGTCAGATAAAGCAGAAGATCTTACATCTGCAACTGACCGTGCTAAGATTACAGAATTCATGATGAATGAAGCGTCTGATTTCTTAGATGGATTTTTGAGAGACGCTGTAAGTAATGAAGAACTCAAGATGTATGTGAAGGAGTATCTTACTGAACAGTGTCTTAAGAAGTATTCCAAATCCGATCCTGAAGTATTAAAGGTGATGGTCGAGGAATTCGTTGAAGAGAATAACAATGAAATTGTTGGTATTGATGAACCTGAAAAGAAAACTTCTAGTCCTATTTCAGTTGAAGAACTTCGTAATATTGAATATTAAGGAGGGAGAAGTTTATGAAGAAAATAGAATATGGAAGCATAATATTTGCTAGCAATGTAGCTGATATGTATGAAGCTATTCGTCGCAACTACATTGTAGTTGCTATGGTTGATGATGTTAATATTACTTCTATTGAGGGGGTATACAGCTTAGCTGATTTACTCCCTCCAGCAGCTTCTATAGCTGCTGAAACTGAAGGAAACATCGAAGCAGCAAGAGCAATATATCAGGAATATCTTCTGTCTGATAATTCCCTTAGATCTATAGCAGCTATTTTAACAGCTCTTTCTGCTGGTACAAACATTATGATTTTCGTACCTCAAGAAGAATCTATGAACTTTACGTTCATTCAGACATTTGCAGAAGTATTTGTAAATCTGTTTGGTATATCTATTGGAAATACAGTTACAGATTCTACAATGAATGCAAACCCTGCTCAGCTTGTAAATATAGCTGATCTCTGCTTTGTATTTGGATTCTGGCCTTTTGAACTTTATTGTGTTATGATGCCATATGGTTATCCACCAGGTGAACAGGCAGTAACTAAGATAGTTCAGGGTTATCATTATCAGTTCCAGACCTTACAAGATGCCACTCAGTGGGTTATTGGTTTGATTGCTCACACAAAGGATACAATAGAGAGAAATAACCAGCTTCCAGTGGGTGCTCAGGTTAAGCAGAGTGTTATGTTCTTAAACGATGAAGCAAGTAAGATTGCTATGGAGAGAAAGAAATGATAGTATTCACAGATTTGGAGATGTATCCTTATATCAAAGCTAAGAGTAATGTCTTCATTGGAAATCTGTGTTGTCCTGCTATGATTGGTGCCAGGGTGGATGGACTACTTCCTCCACCCCAGGTTATCAATGTTGCTAATTGGGATGACAATGCTTTCGAAGTTAACTACGTTCCTTGGATTTTAATGACACAGGAACCGTTTGAGGATTTCATGAAGATTATGCTAGGAGAATATTACCTAGGTCATAGTTTCATTCTTTGTGATTTCAGTTCTGCAATAATAGAGAGTGTAGTTGACTGTGTACTTAAGCTTATGCGTGAAAGATATGGAAAAGTAGGGCATATAGCTTTTAACGTAGAAGACCTTATGAAGATTGAAGATGCTCCAATGACAGAGAAAGGGGCACAGCTATTCATACAAGATAAGGAAGTTATAACGGTAAGAAACATTGATCCACAGATGCTAAAGCAACTGATGGAAGAAGGAGAAGAGTATGCTGAATCAATTGTATGAGAAAGATACTTATACAACAGAAGAAGCATATATGACCGGCAACATAGTAGAATGGGATATATCAAAAGCAAATATTTCCATTCTACTATGGAAAGGTCTAATTACACCAGAGAAGTATGAGTATCTGTACAACTGTCCAAAGACTAAAAGAGAGATCTATGTTGGTCTTATGCAGAAAAAAGACATAAACATCAACAAAGGTCTGAATGAGGGTTTTAAAGAAGCTCGAAAGTTGTTTTTTGAGCAAAATCAGTTAGACCTTGATAGAGTTATATCAATACGCAAAGATGCAGTATTTCTTCATAATTGTATTCCCAGAATAACCCAATTTGGGCCGATTAGGTTTGTTGAAAAGGGTCATTTCACAACTTTTGTTTCTTTACCAGATAACGTGGATCTATTCTATTTATATGACCAGTATTCTAAGAATGAACTAATAGAAGTTAAAGGAATATCCGATAACATGATAGAACGTCATGAGGAGTATATGGTTGATCTTTTGAAAGCTATATTAGTTTCTGCTCAATCAGAAGGTGTTAAAGTAACACTGGAGTTTATTGAGGAGGTAGCAAATGTTTATGCAAGTAGAGAGATGGATATAGGATACTATAGAGAATTCAACAACAGATCTTTGTTTAGAACTGTGCATGTTATTGGTGGAGAACGATACTACATAGAGAACATTCCAAACAATCAAGAGTTCAATATGAAGTATCTTGACATAAGTTACAATTATAGCATATTGATGAAGTTATATAGCATTTTTGCTTCTAAGTGTTTTTAAGACAAAAGAACCCCGAAGGCATAAAAAGCCTTCGGGATTATTTTTTGTCGTGTATGAATTATTTAAGATAAGCAAAGACCTTACAATCAGGAGAAGGAAGTTTCTTTTCGAGTTTGATAGTTCTAGATCCAATTTTAACGAAAAAGAGTTCAGAGAAGTTGTTATCCTTGTCTACACAAAAAACATCTTTAAGAGTTCCTACTTCATTTTCTGGAACTTTATAGATATCTTCTTGCTCTTGAATAAGTTCAATTCCACCATAATCATTCATTGATAGTAGCCTCCACAGTAATGTCAGTACTAATTTTAAGACCAAAAGAAATCTTTCTAGGTCCGATCTTTTCATACATCTTTTTGTCTACAAAGTTTCCATCCATAAAAACTTGAGTGATTGAAACACCTTCATGACTGTATTCAAGGGGAACTTTGAAAATACTAGGATTATCCAAATCCTGAGCTAGAGTAATTCTTCGAGACATTTCTAATTCCTCCAATCTATAAATATATTTCTTAGAATTATTTGGTTGTAAGTTTAGATAGAATCAGCAAACATAGCATCTACATCAATCTCATGAATCTTAATCTGAGAATCATGGAAAGCTTTCATAGAGATATTCTTAACTCGAGACATCAACTGAGGAGTAGCTGTACCAATATTATGAATACCTATACGATAAAGAGATTCACCTAAACACTTAGAACAGAATTGATTTCCTTTCATTTCACATACAGCAGAGAATCTCATCTTTACTGTCTTACCAATTCTCTTCATCATTTCATCATAAGTAAGTTCTACAAGTCTATTACCTTCTATGATGTAATTGTACATGAACATTGTGTAATTCTTCTTTGTAAGAGTTACTTCCACATATCGTTTAGTTCCACAATCAGAGCCAGGAGGACCGATAACTAGATGCTGGTAAGCTCTAAGAACAAGCTTCTCCCACCATCCTCCAAGAGCAGTCTTTTTACCTCTTTTATATGGTCCTTCAGCCAGAGTTCTTGCTACTTTAACGTAGTCATCTTTAGTTACACCATCAATGTAGTTAGAGGTAATTATATTGTATCCCTTACCAGGATCAGGATCCTTTGATGCACCTTTGAAGACAAATATGTTCTTAAAGTTGTTCTTAAAAGAACCACGAGCACCAGATCCATACATATCAAGAGAAGGATCTCCTTCGAGAAGTTTCTTTGCCTCTTCAAGAACTTCTTTCTCTATTTTAGCAGAGATAATCTCATCACCAGCAGCTATTTCTTTCTCGTACTTTTTCAAAAGAGCTTTCTTTTTTACATCAAGCTTAGAAGAAATAGTGAGCATTCTTTCAGAGAAACCGGTTGCTATTACGTTAGAGTAAGGCTGAAACTTCTGACACTTTATCAGAAACTCTTTAAGAACTCTTAACTCTATCTTATCTTCTAAAAGAGCGAAAGATATTTTGTCAGATATATCTCCAAGAGTGTCATCATTTACAGGATCTCCAAACCAACCATCAAAAAGTTCAAACAAGTCTTTCTCAATGAAGACCTTATTGAACCAATACTTTCCTATTGTTGTAACGAATGTATTCTTATTCTTCTTTCCTTCAGGACCGTATACTCCAATAGGAACTTGAATAAGGTCATAAGGATGACACATAATCTTTCCTTTAAACTTGCCAAAGTATCTCATTGCCGTAGAGAGTTTAAGAAGATCATGTGCTTCAAATTTGAAGAATTCATCTATTATCTTCGGATCTTTTATCATATTTGCAATTCTATGTGTTGCCATAACTTTCCCTCCTTAAATTGATAAATCCCAAGGCTGATAAGCAGCCTTGGGTTATCATCTTTATTAGAAATACACTGAGTATCTAAACAAAATAGTTTTGCGAAGACTTATAAGACTTTCATTAGGGAAGTGTACACAGGTCATCGCTCTTATATCCTGATATACAGGATGGGTATTTATTATCTTCTTCCAACCAAGACAGAGTGAAAGCTGATTTATTCTTGCTTCATTAAGACCAACTGTTCTAAAGAAAAAGTCTCTACAATCAGTATTAGTGATAGACATATCCATCGTAACCTTAGTGATAGCAGGTAAAGCTGTAGTATCCCAATAAAGGTTAGGATCAATAGGAGTACCATCTGTATAGATTTGATGAAGAACAGGAGCAGATTCAAAGTGCTTGAAGTAGTAAGCAATAGCACTACCAAAAGAACCAGATACAACCTTTCTACCTTGATATACATTATCTCTTAATACAGGAGTTATATCAGATCTTAAAGGTCTAAATTGGAATGGAACTATCTGATTCGCATCAATAATTCTTTTATAGTCTGGCTCATATACCTGTGAAGCTTCACGACCACAACCATCATCACCGACACAGAAAAGACAAGTCTTATACGTACCTCCTGGTACTGTTGAGTTTACAGTATCATCCAAGTTTAAGATGTTATTGTAAGATGGGAGTAGACTATAAGATCCAGGAAGATCAAACATCTGTCTAGCAAGAAATTCAGCACCTGCTGCAATAATCTTATTATGACCTGTATAAACTACTTCACCAGTTTCTGGATTGATAATATCCAGAACACCCTTAGCAACTCCTGCTTTCTTTTTGTAATAAACGATTTCATCAAGGTCAACATCATTTATATTTATCTTGTCTTTAGGATTCACATTATCAACAAGTTTCTTAGCCTTAATCACGTTTAAACACGCTCCTTTCAGATTTTTTTTACTTGATTGTTCGGCTAAAAGTATTTATAGACGTATATTATAGATGTGAAGTAATTAGCTTAGACTTTTAAAAGAAGTCATACAAGCTATATAAAAAAGGAGGTATCTATTATGATTGACAATTTAATTCAGATATGGGATGAAAACTGGAGAACTATAATTACGGTAGTTTTCATTATCAGTTTTTTGATATCTTTCATATTTGGAACTATGGTTTTGATGTCAATTGAATTTAAGAGTTAAGGAAAGGATGATAAAAATGAAAGAACTACTAGAAGCATTGATTGAAGAAAATGCAAATGTAAGTAGTGATGAGAAGATTCCTATGAAAGGAAATACAATCACATATATGAACCCAGGATTTGCTGAGGTTCTTAAAGATCTTAACAAAGAGGCAAAAGAAGTATCTAAGGAGGAAAAGTCCATGGAAAAAGAAAACAAGAAAACTGAAGTGTTTAAGGGAATACCAAAAGAAAAAGTTGTGTTTGCATCTTTCATATGTGAACATATTTTCCGTGATGAAAGCAACTTTGATTCATATGTAGAGTTTTTAGGTATCTTTACAGATCCTGAAAAGGCGGAAAAAGCATGTGATGGAAGTAACAAAAAAGGATGGATTCCAATAACATCCGATATTACACCAGAGAATAAAATATTTTACAAGATAAAAGGTGATTATTACTTTAATAATGATCTTATGTTCTTGACAATAAAAAACAGAATTGTCTTGGCTGTTGAGCTTAATAGCCTCAACATCAAAGAGAATTTCATGTATTGCAATTCCATCAACCAGAAAACATATATGAGAATAGTAGATATGTTTAAGAGGTATAAGGAAGAACAGGGTAAATGCCTTTCTAATTTAGAAAATGGCATTCATGAGTTATTTGGAGTTTAATTGTAAAGGAGATTATATTTATGAAAGATTTAATTGAAGCTCTAATCAGAAACAAATTGGAGGATAGTGTTACCGTAAAAGGTGTAAAAGTCACGAAAAGCTTTGTAAATCCAGATTTCAATCCTGCTATTGAAAAGGTTAAAAAGCACAAAGTAAATGAAGGTAGAAATAAAACGGAGGATAATGTTACTATGGATAAAGATGCAAAGAAAAATGATGATTATAAAGTTAATTATGAAGTTCCAGATTATAAACTCCATGATGAGAGTGTATATAAGGAAGAAAATCATACAGAAAAAGGAAAAGTGTATGCAGCTTTTGTATGTGACTTTATCTTTATCAACCGTACAGATGAAAATGAATTTGTACAGGAAGCAAAATTCTTAGGTTTATACTCAGATCCAGAAAAGGCTGAAAAGATGTGCAAGGAATATGGTCACAAGAACTTTGTTCAGTGGAAACCAATAACTGCTTTAAATTTCATACCATGGTATGATGAACATAAGATTTTCTGTAAATTGAAGAGCGAATATCTGTTTAGTACCGATTACACCTATTTCAGTTTAACCATAAGAAATAGAGTTGTAATGGAAGTTGAGATAGATAAGTTCATTATATCTGATTTGACCTATGCTAACTTTATGAGTCAGGATACATATGAAAAAATCCTTGACGCATTTAGATGGTTTAGATATGAGCATGAAAATAATGTTTCCAGACTCGAATCTACTATTCATAAGATACTGGAAGCGGAAGATTAAGATTATTATATTCTAGATGATGTTTGTCCCTCTACCCTATATGAAGGGTAGAGGGATTTTTATCATATATAATTCTAAATTATTTTTTATAAATCATCTAACTTAAGAGTAAGTAAGAAAGGGAGGTGACTAATAATCATGGAAGAGAATAAGAAGTTAAAACTTCTAACCATTGAAGAGATGTGTGATATACTTCAGGTTGGTAGAAATTGTGCATATGAATTATTACAGAGTGGTCAAATTAAAGCTTTCCGTATTGGAAGAATATGGAAGATTCCATATGAAAACGTTAAGTCATTCATCTTTGAAATGGCTAATCAAAATGCCGTGATTGAAACTTCCAACCAACAGAAGATCAGAGTCATTTCTCAATGTTAATCTAAATGGTAAGTATATATTATAGAAATGACAGTTAATTGATTGCTGTCATAATTCTGTATATAAATAGAAAGGAATGATATCATCATGGCTTTAGGTCAAAATTTCAGTAACTATGAAGGTTCAAAGGACCACAATCGTCCAACCGTCTATGGTTATCAGTTTATCAATGATGATGAATCTGCGGTTGACAGAACCGCAATCGTTTTTCAGATGTGGGCAGGTACTATAAAGATTAGTATCGCTCCACGAGTTAAAGATACGGCAAATGACCGTATGGTTACAAACTATGAAGCTGGAGGATCTATCTGGCTCACACCTCCTAAGGCAAAGATTTTCGCTGATGTTATCAAGAAGTTTATCGCTAATATCAATGAAAAGGATAATCCTTATAATGGTTGGGCAGTATATACCAAGCAGGGTATGATCGGTATATTCACAGGTGAGTCTGTTGGTGCTAGCTCACCATGTATTGTTCTTAAGAAGGTCAATGCAGAAAATGGAGCTGTTGATTCTGAGTATGCTTATCAGATCAAAACCTCTTACGAGGCCATTTCCGACTTTGATGAAAAGAATCCAAGCGGTTTTATGCGTCATGAGGATTATCCATTTATTGAGCTTGAGATGATCATTGACCAGTTGGATGATTATGCAAGATTTGCAAGCAAGGCTATTGCATTCCATACCGTGGATACTCTGAGCAATACTTTAAATATGTTCCATGAGAACATGGCTCGTATTGGTCAGAACATGGGTGTTCAGATGATTATGCCACGCGGTCAGACTCAGGCAACATCAAAGTCTTATTTCGATCGTCCAAGACAGACTGGTACATCATCTAATATTACCAGAAAGTCTAGCACAATCGAAGACATCCTTAACGCATAAGAAAGGAGACGTAGGCGTGCATAGCTATTTAGCAGCACGCCTTATTTTTTTTTCTATGAGTGAAGTAGCTCCTGTTAGAAATCTTATAGAGTTTAAGGCTGCACTTGGTTATGATGTAGGTACTGTCTTATACTTGATAGATAAATTTAACAATCCAACCTATATTGATCCTAAGCTATTTGCTTTTAAGAGATTTACATGTGCAGAAGTTTGGTATAATCATCTCATATGGAGAACTGTAAGAAATCCAGTTGAGTGTGTTTTAAAGGATCAATGGAAATCCAGTGCTGATAATATTTACAATCAGCTTATGGAAAAACATGAGGAGAAAATTTACATGCATTCTCCTCTGACAGATACTATGAAGTTTATCAATACATCCTTATCTGGTGGAAAAGTATGGGCTAGTAGATGCACTATCTCATGTGAGAATGAAATTCAAGCAAAGATAGCTAGAATGATTTCTCCTAATTCTGAAGTAGTTTTAAATGAGACTGATTTGGCTAACTATGATATTCTCTATGTGGAACACTATGAGGATATTGCTAAGTTTAAGAATCGGTCTTGTAAGGTTATTTGCTTATCAGAAAAGCGTTTTAACTTTACTGATGAATTCACTGTAAAACCAGAGGTAATAGAACTTGTCAAAGAAAGCAAGTTAAGGATTATTGAAACTTATAAAGGTATTAGATTACCTATAAATATGGAGGGAATTATCAATGAAACAGTTCAAGACAAACGTAATTAAGAAGAAGGAACTTCGTGAGAGTCAGTTAAATGCATTGAGAACTATTGCAGATACACTCTACAATGCTTTTGGTCCTTATGCTCTTGCCACATCTATCAAGACCCCTGACACGAAGACCGATCAGTATGGTGTAACCATCTACACCAAGGACGGTATGACCATCGTTGAGAATCTTCTTATGAATCTCCCAATCGAGATGTCTGTTCGTGAGGATGTTAAGAACATTGCTCGTGATACAGTTAAGAAGGTTGGTGATGGTACTACTGCTGCATGTATTCTTTCTTACTTGATTTTCAAGTGGCTGGTAAAGGCAAATGAAGAGTACAATATTCCTGAGAAGGTTCTTGTTGACGATCTTCGTCGTGTAACAAAGAAGGTTATCGATCATATTCAGGCTAAGGGTCGTGAGGCTACTGAGAAGGATATGTTTGATATTGCTATGATTTCTACCAATGGAAACTATGAAGTTTCTAAGGCTATCTATGATATCTATCAGAAGCATGGCATGGGTGTACACATTGACACTGGTATCTCCAACAATGAGAACCATGTTCTCAAGGAGTTTGATGGTATCAGCTTCAATCAGGGTTATTGGAATGAATATTTCATCAACAATCCTGATGAGAATACTTCTGAAATCTCCAATCCAAGAGTCTATGTATTCGAGGATCCTGTTGATAGCAAGTACATGCGTGCATTCTTCGACAAGATTCTTGTTGACAACATCTTTGAACCAATGCAGCTCATGTCTGGTAAGAAGATTCCAATGGTTGATAAGACCGGTAATAACGTTACCGATAAGAATGGTAATGTTATTTACAAGAAGCCTCGTGCAATCATTCCAACTGTTATTTTCTCCTCTGCATATGGCACTGATATGAAGTCCATGGCAGATGAACTTCTTGCAACTTTCCGCAACTATCCACCTGAGATGCGTCCTCCTCTTCTGTCTGTTACCAACATTCATGACATTGAAGCACTTCAGGATCTCTGTACTCTTACTGGTGCTACTATCATTAAGAAGTATATCTCTGAAGAGGCTGAGAAGTATGATCAGGAACGCGGTCGTACTCCTACTTTCGACAATATCCATGAGTTTGCTGGTGGTGCTGAGAAGGTTATCGCTTCTAGTACCAGTACCAAGGTTATCAATCCATACAAGATGTATGAGACAGTCGATGATGGTAAGGGTAATGTAACCATTAAGCTCGATGAGAATGGCCGTCCAGTTAACACTGAGATCTACAATGAGCTGCTTCGTATGGTTGAGCAGCATATTGAGAACCTCAAGAAGGATAAGAAAGACTTAAAGGATCTCTATCTTGCTACTCGTCGTCTGCATCGTCTCAAGGGTAATCTCGTTGAGTATCTTGTTGGTGGTGTAGCTATTGCAGACCGTGATTATGTTCGTGACCTGGTTGAGGATGCTGTTCTCAATTGCCGTTCCGCTGCTGAAGAGGGTGTTGGTTATGGTGCAAACTTCGAAGCATTCCGTGCTTTGAATGAAATCACTAAGGAAGAGAACACTCCAAATCCTTACAAGGAATATTCTATGGAAGGAATTCTTCTGGATGTATATACTACTATCACTTGCATGCTGTATGAATCTGCTTTTGAGGGCAATACTGATGAAGCTAAGACATTTGCTATCAAGTCTATCCAGAATGGTTGTCCTGCTAACCTTGCAGAACTTAAGATTGTCAGCCGTAAATGGAATGAAGAAACTAAGAGCTGGACTCATAAGATTTCCACTGAGAGTGCTGAGTACATCTTCTCAAATAAGCGTCCAGTTTTAAGCTCCATTAAGAGTGACCAGGTAGTACTGAATGCAATTTCTCGCATTATCGGCACTTCTTTCGCTACCAATCAGTATTTCACCCCTATGGTTGAGATGAACAACTATGGCGATGCTCCACTTGTTGTAGCAACACAGGAAAAATAATAGGTACCTTTAGGCACAAGATTAAAGGCTAGGAGTTATCCTAGCCTTTATGAATGTGCTTTTAAGTATGTAAAAGAAAGAAGGTGCCATTATAATGATAATGTCAATGAATGAATACATTCGTAATCCTGCTGGAAAATCAAATGCTGTTTACTCTGCTAGATACATGTATCAGGATATGTATTCTAGTAAGTATGCAAAAGTTATGGCTAAAGAAGCAGGAAAAATGCAGTACAGATTGTTCAAAGGAGAAAACGAGCAGTGGATTATCCATTTGAAAGTCCCTTCAGAAGCCATTTCTGATTTCTACTATGACGTTGTACTCGAGTTTACTCCTAATGGTTCTGTTAGTAACGATTTATTCACTTATAGAATGAGAGCATTCTCGAATGATCCTAGATTTGTTTTTGTATTTGCTCATTCTTTTATTAAGAATAAAATGTTCTTTGAAGATCTTGTTAAAAAGATGAGTCCTCAAGCAGTACGGATGAAACCCACTCTTACTAATCCTAAAGAAGAGATTGGTTACGTTAAGTCAATCTACTTTGCTTATCTTTATATGAAAGATCATTCTCTTAATAATAAGCATCAATGGTTCGCTGCTGAAACTTATCATGCGAATGACCTCATACAGAATGTAATGGATGCAGATGATAAGATATATCTTAGACAAAAGGCAAAGCCTATATCTAATAATATCTACAAAAGACCTGGTAGTATTAGTACCAATAAGAGCAAGAAACTATCTGCTTCAGATAAGATTGGTTTACGTCAAATGGGTGCATCTGGAAATGTTACTAGACGTAAAGGTGCTGGTTCTATTACACGTGTTGCCAGTACTATTCGTAGGACAAGAGCAACAGGAAAAGGACAGTATACCGGTAATGTGGTTAAAGCTAAAGTTGCTAGGACTACTAAACGTAAGTAGAAATGTATATTATAACTATGGACTTTAGAAGAATTGGGGGTAATTTTATTGGAGAAAATCAAAGTATTTTCCAAATCAGAATCTGCAGAATTCTGCATGGTTGATGATTGGGAACCAGCAAATGAAGAAGACCAAATATTTAGACATTCAAGATCAAGTATAATCTTGAATCTAGCTCCATTGTATGGGCTTGACGGTGATAAAGAGGATATCAACTACTTCGTTATGTCACCTAATCGATGCTACAATAGTGAAAGTAAAATTAAGTACAAAGCTTATGTTGATGGAATTGAGAAGAATCTTTCTGTAACTGTTCATTCTGCTACTAAATCTGTGGTAGCAGCTTTACAAGAGCAATATGGAACACCTAATGATCCTGTAACTGTTTCAGCAGGATTTCGAGATCATTTCTGTCACTATATGAACTATTTTGAAAAGTTCTATGATAAGGATCACTGGTTGCTTGCTTTCTATGCAAGAATCAAATTCATGATTGATTACAAACCAGGAGTTGAGGATTATACCAAGGAAGGACTCCTTAATGATCTTAGTAGATCTGTTGTTGAGTTTCTGAATGCAGATGGTAGTTATAGTATTCTCCATGCTTGTATTCAGAATATGGTTAATGATAACTATTTCATCAATCAGACTTATAGAAACATGGACAATGAATGTTTGGCTTATGATAACAAACATGCTAAGATACTTATGGAGATTAGCTTGCTGTTTGGTATAGGTATTCCTATCTTAAGTCATTATGCATTCAAGAAGAACTATGTATCAGTTGATGTTAACACCATATTCATGGATTACTTCTCTATGGTATTAGAAATGGAAGTTCGTAAATATGGTGTAAATATGCTCAATAAGCTATATGCTACTACTGAGAGCAACGTTGACAAAAACAAAAAGCGTAATCCTGTTTTGTGGCAGATGCAGGATATACGTGCTATTAATCCTACTACTCTCACTATGAGAATTGTAGAACAGATTCTTAGACAATTAGTTCCTAAGTATGAGTTTGGTAAGTCTATAATCTCATTTAATTTCAATGCTATTCTTAGTGAATTGAGATTTAAGATTACTGATGCTGGTTATGAGTTTAAATTAGCTTCTGTTTCTTCATCTACTAGAGATGAGGATAATAATTCAGCAGCAGATAAGTTCGAAGCTCATATTAGTAAGGTTAATGAAGCTCTGATATTGCAGACGAATGTAAACTGTGATACCACTATGAGCCGAATTGAAAGAATCTATGGTCCGTTTAATCGTGAAGAGATCGAATTTTATAAGTATGAGCTTACGAAAGATGATAGACCAGTTAAGAATGAGTACCAAGAAACTCTCATAAGTTATCTGTTCGCGAAGGAATTCAAAGATCAGGGAGCTATCACTCTTATCAACAATGATCAGTATATTGAACTGATGATAGTTGCAAAGAAATATCTCTTGTCTATGGGTCAGAATCAGCTTCCATATATCATTGGAGGTAGAGTAGAGAGAATAGTTACTAAAACGAATATCAACAAGAAAATTAGAGAGCGTATTGAAGCATCTGAGCTTTGGCCTATGGTACAGCAGAAGTACAATAATCCAAAGATTGAAGACTCTATCTTTAGGCATATTGCAAAGATCTTAAGTTCTGACTTTAGGGTAATAGATTTCTATCATGCTACTAGCAATGGAATGAAGATTACTCCATTAGTAGAACAGCTTTCAGAAGAGTTCTTACAATTTGTATTAATGATTTGATATACATATGAGAGATGGCTTATTGCCATCTCTCTATTTTTATAATTGGAGGTAACTTATGATACCTGGATTGGCTGAGTTTATCTCAGAGAATTGTCCAGAGGCTCAGATAGTTTCTGGAGGAAGAGAGGTTCTTATTCGCTGTAGATTCTGTGGTGATAGTCAAAAGAATCTTAATGATGCTCATCTATATATTTCATTGGATGAGAATAAACCATTCTACAACTGTTTTAAGTGTAGAGCATCTGGAGTTATCAACGGAGAATTTCTTTCATCTTTAAGTAACTCCGTAATTGATAATGATTTATTAGCGTCTATTAAGTCAAAGACAAGTAAATTCATCTCTAGATCTAAGACTATTCTAGGAATAAAGAACTTTAAACTTCGTTATAACTGGATTGACGATAATGAACTAAATAGAGCTAAGAGAGATTATATCAATAGAAGACTAGGATTGAACTTAGATTATAATGAACTGATACGAAATAAGATAGTTCTATCTATTTATGATCTGTTTATTCTGAATAACATAAACAAAACCACATTCCCGCCAGATGTAATGGATGAACTCAACTCTAGTTTCTTAGGAGCTTTATCTATCAATAGTGGATTTGTTACAATGAAGAATCTTAGACCTGGAAAAGTTTCTAAGTATATAGATCATAAGTATATAGACTATCCAATCTATAAGCAAGGAGACAATATGAGAAGATTCTATTCTATACCAACAAGAATCAATTTATTATCTCCTGAACCTATACAAGTTCATATAGCAGAAGGAATCTTCGATGTTCTTGGAATATTCTATAACGTGTATGGTGGAAATAGAAATCAGAATCTATATATTAATTGTGGAGATAAGTCATATAACACAGTAGTCAAGATGTTATCTGTATGCTATGGACTTATAAACTGTGAGTTCAACTTCTATATAGATAATGATGTTTCAAATGAAGAAGTGTATGTTAATACATTAGGTAGACCATATCGTTTCTTTAGAAACACCTATCCAGGAGAGAAGGATTATGGAGTCTCAGCAGATAGAATACAGCATACACGAGTGTTGTGATACACAAGAAACCCTCTACCCAATTTAAGGGTAGAGGGCTTTTATTTTTTTTCTTCTTTATTAGAAGTTTACTCGATCTGTATCAATGTCAACACGTACATAGGAAGAACCTTCAGTTGAAGGATGAACAGTTCCAGAATAAGAACCAGAAGGAGAGATTGTACTATTAATACCATCAGTATTGAAAGATACACCCTTAGTAGTTATACCTTTATAATACCAACCAAACTTACGAACAGTATGCTCTCTAGTAGGAGCTTCTGTAGCAACTGTAAAGGTAGCAAGTACATCACCACCTGCTTTGATGCTCAAAGTAGTAGTAACTTCACCACCAGTTAAGTTTGTTGGAGGATTAAGATCTGCAAAAGGAATAGTCTTAGCAGACTGACTAGCAGCAGCCTTCTCATTACCAGTACTATCTTCAACGCTCCAATCAATTACCTGACCATTAGCATCAAAACAATCACAATCAACAGTAATACTGTTAATATTGATATTATCAGCAAGGTAAGGCTCTACTGTTAAGCATTCAATATGCTTAGAAAGTACCTGAACAAATACAGGCCTCCAGCCGATATTGTTAGCTACATAAGTACCAGAAGGTAATACCTTCTGAGGAATACTACTCTCAAGCTGATCATCTAATCCACGCATATAAGGAGTATTAATACCAGTATGCATAGTACCAGTGATAGTAAGAGAATCAGCAGTATTCCATGCCAATGCTTTCTCCTCATCAGTACCACTAACTGTATTGGTTACGAAGTTATTGTACTCACCATCATTAACAGTAATAGGATCATATCCGTTGTTATCACCAGCCTGAGTCATAGGAAGACGAGCTTCATAATTTACTCCATCAATAGTAATTGTAGATACAGCAGAAAGAGTATCATATGAGATATTAGTCTGAATTACTCTATCAGCCATAAGAATCTTACGACCATCAGACTCAGTTCCTACATGGATAAGAGCAAGCTTACCATTAGGAGTAGGATTGTTCTTGGTTGGAATGTATCCGCCAGATGCTTTACCAAGATTCTTAAAAGTTCCTACAGAACCAGTAGTTCCAGCAACATAGTCCACTTCAATACCCTTACCAATAGTTAACTGAGAAATCTTATTAACTAAGTCAACTTTAGCTGGTGGAGTATTAATAGCTGTACCACCATTAGGAACTACAATCATTACAGGTCTAAGACCGAAAGTATAGTCAGAAGCATTGTAAGCGATCTTACGATATTCTGTACCATCTGTCGTATTACCTCTTACCAGATATCCATGAGAAAGATCAGATACATCAACACCCTGAGAATCTTTATATTCAGGACGAGAAACTGTGTATGTTCCTACGGTATTATGCCAGATATCTTCTCTATTATTTCCAGGAATGATAGAATCATCAAGGATGTATTTGTCATACTCTCCTTCTTCTCCTTCCTGAAGTCCAGATGTAGGGAATCCCATATATACAGTACCATTTATTTCTGAATTAGTAACTGTAATAGGGTTCTCCATGATCTTGTCAAAGTTGTTATTGACAAGAACGTTGTAAGGAATCTCTTGCTGGATAACTCTATCTGCTAAGAACTTAAAGAAACCTTCTTTAGTTCTTCCGCAGTAGATAAAATTGAAATACTGATGACAAGGACTTCCAGAAGTACTTCCAACAAAATCAATGGTAATCTTATCGATGGAATAAGTAGTTTTAGTTAAAGCTAAAGCATCTTCATCACTCATAGAACTGGTATAACCAGGAATACCGAGAACTAATGCAATCTTAATAGTCTGACCAAAATTAGCATAAGCAGAAGAAGTCAAAGCATTTATTGTAGATACACTAGACATAACTGCCTTAGCAGCAGCAATATTTGCATCGGTAGGACCATCAATAACATTCTGGATTTCAGTATTTACATTTACCCATGTAGAAGATGAAGAATCATAAGCCATCCATCCAGAAGGTGTAAGGAAAGCGGCTTTTGCATCGATATTTCCAGTAGTAGCAAAATTGATAGTAGAAATACCAGGGCTTGCCATATAAGCACTGATATCAATATTATCTGAAAGTAAGAATGTATCCTTCGGAATTGCAGTAATTTCAACTTTGTTATCTGCTTCGAAGTTTATTATTCTCTGATATTCATCAACATCTACCCAATCTTTGGTAACTTCCTTTACAGAAGAAGACAAATAGACTTTATCTGTAGGAAAGTTTCTAGTGGTCTGGAGTTCAAGGTTTGCACCTTTTGCTACCATTCCATGATCAAGCTGAGAACCCATAGTTGTAAAGGAAACACCAAGAACACTCAATGGATCTCTAACCTTGTTACCATTATTAGACTTGGATATAAGATCACTAAAAGTACCATAAGTACCATCTGTATAGTGATATATACAGCCAAGTTTATCTCCATATGTCAAATTATCGAGATTTATCATAACAAATATTCACCTCCTATTTAGACTGTAGCAGTTTTCTGTTTAAGAATCTCAACCTTAAAACGACCGATAATGCCTATATCGTTTGGATTGAGTTTTCTCTTAATGGTACTAAGAGCATTAGAGATATACTCTGGTTCTGTCATATCTTCTTCTTTGGTCTCACTAAGGAGCTGAAAAGCACCAGTTGGAACCATATCTACTGCTGTTTCAACTCCATGTCTATCTATGATCTTTCCAGTAGCCATTTTTGATTCCTCCTTTTATTAATGATCAAGGTCAACACTGAATTCATTGTCAACAAACTCAAGAATAAGCCTTGCTGGATAGGTGGTAGTCTTATCACTAAATGTAGAATAATGGATGCTAGAAGTATTTGTGGTATCTAAGTATCCAAACTGATCATTAGCACCAATACTTACTCCACGAGGAACAACCATTTCACTTGTATATGTGCCACCATTGTAGAAGTTATTTGTAGTCTTGGAAGTATGAGCAGTATATTCCATATTTCCTGTTAAAGCGTTCATCATTTCATTAAGACTAGGCATACGAACCCTAGCCTTGAAATTGGTAGTTGTCAATACAGGTGTTTTCGCAGAAACAGAAGAATCAATATCTGGATCTGTATCAACAGTAGTAAGAGTACCATCTGTCTTAGTGTAGTAGATAATCTTACCAGCAGCGATAGCATCAGCAATATCAGAAGAAGCTACATTCTGATATGTAGGATCACCACTTCCATCTGTTACAACAGAATCAAACTCAGGAATGGAAACATCTGCACCGGTAATCATACCCTTCTTATTGAGATAATAGAAGAGTTCCATACCAGTCTGAGTAGTACTAGGAATCTGAATCATGTTAGGAATCAGAACACCTTTCTGAGTTTTGATGAGATAAACAAGACCTTCCACTCCAGGATCATTTGGGTCAAAGTCAGTAAGAGTTGTGTTTGCTTTTTCGCCAATAGCAGTATAAACGCCGTTTCTGAAATTGGCTGCTATATAGTCGCCAATAAGCATATCGGATACTTTGTTTCTAAGTATACCTTGAGTTACAGGAATCATTTTAATACCTCCTTTTAATAGATTACAAGTATGTCAACCAGGCTAAACTGGAGACATTTGAGTAATTTATGATGAGAAAGGAGGTTAGGAAAAAATGTATTTAGATAAAAAGATGAACAGGTACAGCTTTGAAATTCGTTTTCTATTGATATTAGCATTGTTTCCTGTGATAGTGGTGATAGTTCAACTGTATTATACACACCAAAACATTTTTACAGTGCGTTATGTTGAGAATATTATCACTAATAACGTGGAAAAACAACAATGGGACATGGTTAAGTGTATCATTTCAGAAAACGAAAAACGTGCTCGAATGCAAGCTGAAAGCATAAAGAATGGCATAAAGCATGATCTTATTATTGTATACAAAGATAATATGGATCAACTTAATAAGGATTTAGAAAGTCATGATAAAAATCGTGACTGTTATAAGATTCTTAAATCGAACATTGAAAATATGTTTATGAATGTTGATAGCTTTGATAATCGAGCATATGTGGCTGATAAGGAAGGAATACTTGTAGATAGAGATACAATCAAGGAAGATAGAGATAATATACTTTGGGAGACTGAGATAAATTCAAATGCAGATCCTATAACAGCTAGTAAAGCAGTTGACATGATTCTGTTAAAAGATAAGCATGTTATTTTATGGGTATCTGAAGAATCTCCAAAGGATAAAGAGCATCAGAATCTCACTCTTGAATCAATAAGAGAAGATATAAGTGAAAATGGAATTACAGCTCTTAAATCATATGATATTCTTGTTCCTGCATATGTTCCTAATAAATCTATGGATCTAAACGAATCAAAAACGCACTTCAATAGTGTTCCAGAGACAGAGAAAAGACTGATAGTTATTCAGTCATTTAATCTTTATGATGCGTTCATGGTTCACAATAATAATTTTGAGAAGTTGAACTCCACAACAGATTTAGCTAATAAAGCCATGAAAGAAACAATATACACTTATATTATTACTCTTGTGCTTGTAGTCATCTTGACACTTATGTCGTTCGGAGGAACTATTTACGGAGCATTTCTTCTAATAAAATGGAGTGCTAAAGATGGAAATAAAAACTGAATTGCTTGATTTCAGCAAGTTCCTCACACCAGATGACTTTATAGTCCTACTAATAATAGGAATACTTTCTTTTTTTGGAAGTGTAGGAAAGGACTACTTGGCAATGTTTTATTATCATCGTGAGATGAATCCAATTAGGATAATCCTTTCTACTATAACGAGTCTATTAGTTATATTTGGCGTGAGTGATGTAATTCTTGAATATACTGGAGTTAAAGGATTGATGTTAGCATCTTTCTTATGTGGATTAGTAGGGTTTGAACTTTTACAACGTATTTCTACTATCAAAGGTTTATTTGGAATCTTAGAGGAACTGATTGCGTTTAAGAAGTTTATGGATAATACTTCAGTGAATAATCAAGAAGATGATAATAAATCTAGCGGAAATCGAAGCAAGAAAAATAAATATAATGACACAAGTTAGAACAGAGTTATATAACTCTGTTCTTTATTTGTGCCGTTGTACTGTTTACGCTAGACATTTAGATAATCTTATAAAAGGAGGTAATTCTAATGAGTAGTTTCTTGTTTGATGGTTATATTGTAGACAAGTCATCAGATAGAATGGTTTCTATTGTCAATGATAATTTGGGTACCATTGTAGCTACCGATAAAACTCCAGTAGCTGTCTGTGTAGATCTCAATCAGATGGATGTATGGGTAACAAATGCTACTGGTAACTCCATTGAGTACAAAGATGGAGAGCCCGTTGATAAAACACCTGTATCTGCTTATTGCAATACCGTATCTCGTTTCCGTGATGGTAAGAGAATGGATGATGTTGCAGTCGGTAAGACTCCAATGGGTATTTGCTCAGCTCCTGGTGGAATTGTTTACGTAACCAATTATGGTTCTAACACAGTTTCAAAGATTGTTAACAATCGTGTTGTTAAGACCATTCCTGTTGGTATGGGTCCTCGTGGTATCTGTGTCACCAAGGACAAAAAGGTGTATGTTGCTAACTATCTGAGCAGCACTGTAACTGTCATTGTAAATGACATTGTAGTTGAGACTATCCGTGTGGGTTACAACCCTATGGGTATCTGTGCTGGTCGTGGAAGTTTTGTTTGGGTAGCTTGTGCAGGCTCTAATATTGTTTCCGTTCTTAATGGTCTTAAGAAGGAAGTTGATATTAATGTCGGTAATATGCCTTACGGAATTTGCTGTGATCTTAACGGTGTTGTTTATGTAACGAACTACAATGATGGTACTGTTTCTAAGATAGCTGGTGCTACTGTTACTAAGACCATCGAAGTAGGTGAGGGTCCATTGTCCATTGCGTATAACAAGGATAATGAACTTTATGTAACCAACATGTTAGGCCATTCTGTTTCCAAGATTGTAAATGACATTGAGGTTACCAAGATCAACACAAGTCCATTTAGCAATCCTTGCTCATTCGGTGACTTTATTGGTGGTAATGCATACTATACGCATATTTATGTACCACCTGCAACTGGTGGTGGTTCTTTGATCACTGAAGCAGATCTTGATCCATTGCTTCAGACAAAGATCAATAGTATTGTAACTTTACCACTTAATGCAACTCAGGTAAACCATGGAATCACTGGCTCTTCTACTGCAAACGTTGAAGAAGCTCTTGAGAAGCTTCTTGTAAGAAAGCGTCAGCTCTATTTCGTAGTAGGTGCTGCGGATTTGGTAGTTGGTCCTGCACCAATGACTTTCCCTCTTACATTTGAAGCTGCAAATGGAGTTACAGCAAATAGTATCATTGCTCGTCTTGGAACAGCTTCTTCAAAGGCTATTTCTTTCGATGTTGAGAGAGAAGTAAAGAATACTCCTATTCTTGGTAATGATCCTTCTACTGGTGCTCCTATCTATGGTCCTACTACTATTAGTTGGGTTCCAGTTCAGACTGTGAATATAGCTCCTGGTGATATTGAAGCAAAAGTAAATATCACTGATGCTCATAAGTATGAGGTTGGCGAGGCTATCCGCATAAACTTCACAGCTATCACTGATGAAGCTGAAAATCTTACTGCTGTCATCACATTTGATGAAAAGATTTAAGACTTAAGTCTATAACACAAAAATAAAGCATAAACGCTTAAATACTATAAAGGAGGAATTTAGTTATGCCTACACCTATATTTCAAGTATATGAAAGTGGTGGCACTACAGTAGCTACCTCTCATTCTTTTGGCCAGGTAAAGGCCGGTAATGATTCTGCTGTATATACTGTTGAGGTTTGGAACAACAAGGGTGGTTCCTCACCTGTATCTGATGTTATTGAAGCAACTGTTACAGTTACAGATGCTTCTGGTGGTAACACAGGTGATGTTGTTACTGGCAAGTATATGAATGTAAATGTCAATAGCGAGACTGCTAGCGGTGGTAGTACTCTTGTTTGGACTGCTATTGGTGGTACAACCAAGGCTCCTATTCGTGCTGCGGCTTATACCAGTGCAAGTGACTCTGGTGGTGGCGGTAAGTTTGATGGTACTGTTCCTGCTGGTTCTACTGCTGCAACTGCAACTGCAAACTGTGGTATTATGCAGTTCAAGATTGTACTGCCAAACAATGCAACTTCCGGTAAGAAGACCGGTAAGATTCGCTTCGAAGGCTACTATGTATAAGATCATCAAGATTTAATACAACTTACCCCTCTACCTCTATTGGTAGAGGGGTATTTTTTGACAGATAGCTGACAAATTAACAATGATTTCAAAGAAAGGAATGTTAAATATGTATAGTAAAACAGTTGTTCCAGATAATCCATCTAAGAGAGTTTTTGGATGGTATGCTAAGTATTTCAAGG
>CAYYEN010000002.1:28267-36330 GCA_964470795.1 uncultured Spirochaetaceae bacterium
GTTCCAGATAATCCATCTAAGAGAGTTTTTGGATGGTATGCTAAGTATTTCAAGGTATCTGAAACCAAAGGGGCTATCGTCGATGAATTCAATGATGATGGATCTGAAAATGATTTCAGAGATATTGAAAAGAGAATTGTAAAAGAGTTTGGTTTATATGGTGGAGGAACTAATCTCTGGATGGATACTCGTGATGGAGTTTTCCATATAACTTCAAAAAAAGGATCTCATGCTATAAGACTTTACTTAGAAGATGAGGATGAGAATATCATTAAGCTCACAGATAGAGACGATATTTGTTATGATGACCTTATCCAGTATAAAGGATTCTATACCTATGCTTCAGCTCCTACTGAAGAAAATAGAGGTCAGCAGCTCAACGGTGATGTAGTCACATCTAAGTATATTTTTGGTTATAAGAGCATCTTTACAGTTAAAAATTTTAATTCTGTGGATTGGAAATGGTATGAAGGATCGCTTAACTTTGTAGCTAAGATTATAGTAGACTTAGAAGCTAAGAATATTACTCTTGCTTTAACGTTTACCCCTTCTTTCAATTTCAAAGGTCATCTTAGATGCAGATTCAATGATAATCCTGTTGATGGTAGTATTACACTTGAAGCTAGAAAGAAGAAAGAAGTAGGTTTGGTAGTTTCCACATTCTGATTTAAAACAATAGATATCCCTCTACCCTATTTGGGTAGAGGGGTATTTTGTGATTTGTGAATTAGATGTAATTAATGAAATCAATAGCACCATTTGCGGTATCATATGCTCTATTATTTTCATTACATCTCTGAATAGCAACTGATTGTGAAGGTACAACAGAAGCAGGGAAGTAATCAAGAGCAAATTGCTCAAGCATAAATTTCTCTCCATCGCTTACTCTTGTATTATAACTACTAGAGGTAGTTATTCTAGCATTAGCAGTTGGGAATGTCCAACCATCTAATGGTCTAGTAGGCATTCCAGGAATAATTATACCATCAATAGCTGTGAGAGTACCCATATCCATAGAATACTTAGCAAGTGCAGCAATAGCACCAAGAACCTGAATATTAACGTTTGAATAGTATGCAATAGGAATATATGATCCTGCAGCATATTCAACTGCATAAGAACCAAACATAGTTGGTGCATTCTGATCAGGTCTAGGAGTTTGGATTTTAGCCATATCTGCTACGAAGTTTCCAGAGTAAAGAACACTAGGTTCATCACTAGCAGTCTGCCAATTAACGTTATCAGTAATAGTAGACCAATCAGCAAAACCAGATGCAGGTCTATATCTATTCCAAGGATCAGGCATTGCAGCTGTAATATTAACCTTATTAGGTCTCCATGTTCTAGTAATAACGACCTTATACTGTATATTACTTCCAAATCCAGTTTGTGTAACCATAGCACTCTGGTCGCTATCGGTTACAAAGAAACCAGTAGTTGTGAATTTAATTAGATCACCATTGATGTTATAGTATTGAATTGGAAGCTCAGTAGGACCTGTAATAGTGATACTCTCCTTATACTCTTTCTCAACTCCGTCATATAATGTAAGAACAAGCTGAGAACCAGTGAATGTGTATTCCTGTAAAGATGTAACATCGAATTCAACTTCACCACTTACTGGGAATTTAGGTGTATAATCGAAAATGATATCGCGGAATCCACCACCATCAATTGGCCATTTAGGAACTTCATACTCAAATTCAATATCAGTTTCTTTCATCTTCCACTTAGGCTGAACATCGAAAATGATATCATAACCAATTGGCCATTTAGGAACTTCATAATCAAAGTCAATGATAAGAGCAGGACAGATCTCTTTAACAGAATCTACATCAAAGATTATATCTTTTATTGACGGATGTACAGGTAAGAATATTACATCTAACCAAAAAGATTCTCTAATCTCTACTCTATCATCAAGAGAATCTTCCATATCATAATCAAAGTCCTCCTTGATTCTGATATAATTATCCATCTCTATGGTAACTTCCATAGCATCGATATTATCTATCGGTCTAATAAGATACTCATCTTCACCATCAAAATTTATCTCTGTTGAGCCTTCTCCTCCAGGAATCCATTCTACTTTGTAGGATTTGAAGAAGTTTATCATAAGATATAAATATTGAACTAAGTAATCTCCACTTATACCAGGAAGCTCCCAGTATACAGATTTAAACTCATCAGAAGGAATATACTTCTCAAGTAAGAATAATGTATCATTAATACAATTCACTATCTCATTCTGTCTACTATCTTTATCAGGAATAGCAGCAAGATTTTGAGCGAAAGTGTAAAGTAATGGATCTCTCTCCTTAAGGAAATCACTATACGTAGGAGCAAGAGTACCATCACTAAGACGGAAATATTCAAAGTTTTCTTCAAATAGCATCAGTGAATCATAAAATCTCTTACAGATTACATACTCATCCCAATCTCTAGCTTCAGCCATAGAGTGTTTAATGAGTTTATAAATCCTTTTATTCTCTTTATAGTCAGCGATATAGTCTCTCATATCTGTATAATCAACTTTATCTTGTCTAAAGTTAGATAAAACATCGTTGATATCTATATCTTCATTCCACCATATATAATATTTCTCCTCTAACCACTTCTTCAGTTTTGGTATATCAGCATCTAGGTTGAATCCTTTCATGAATCTTATATACAAAACCTTGGAAGCAGTATCACAGAGTTTATCTGTATAACCAGTGAAGATGTGAGAAAGAATTGTTAAGAAGATAAATACGTCATTGATCTTGAATAATGTAATTGGAGATATATGAGGAAGAGCTATAGTGAGTTTCTCCTCTAATTTCCATTTATCAAACAATCCCCCTCTAAAGTATGCTAATTGAAACATAGCTTCAGAAGCATCAGAAAGAAAGTTGACTGACATATACTTCGTTCTAGAGTAATTAAACTGTCTACTCTTTATAACAGACTTAAGAACGTCATGATAGTCTTGTCTTTCGTTACCATCCCAAAAATAATCTGATAAGGTAACAATGTCATATTTCCTGAATTTAGACCTATCTTTAAGGTTCTCTAGGGGGTGGTCGTCAAACAATGGAATTCGAACAAATTGAAGATCTATGTCCTTGTCAAAGTCCTCAACTAGATGCGTTCTGAGATAAGGTTCATAGTCTTTATAGAAATATACTATTTTTAGTTTTGAGTAATTTAGTATATCTTGTGCAGGATTTGCATACAAAGTCTCTCCTACTATTTCATACTTATCTTCAGTAAGAAGATTATCATCTTGATCAAGAATCATCAAAGGCCATCCATTTGTAATAAAGTCATCAAATGGAAGAGGTAATGCTTGTTCATAAGTAGGATTCAAAGTAGTACCAATACTAGGAATGAAAGAAACTTCTTTTCTAGTAATGATATTCCTAGGGTTTACTTTGTATTTGTTGTTGAAGATGTATACTACAAGTAGTTCATCTCCTGCTTTCACTGTTTCTTTGTATTTTAGAGTAAGTTCATATTTGTTTATAGTAAATTCAGAAGGAGGTATAACTCTTGTCTTATGAATAAGAAGGAAGTTATGACCTGTCTCTAAGTAAGGATAGAATGGAAAAGCAAGAGTAAACTTCTTTTGTCCATTCGAAGTTGCATAGATCTTCTGTGACTGAATGTTTATAAAGTCTTCAGATTGACCAGTGTAAATGAAAGTATAGTTCAATCTCTGAGTAAGGAAAGGTCTGATATCAGGATTATCAAGAATAATCCTAGACTTATCAGCAGAGAGATGATAATCTGTTCCTTCTACCAGAGGATAACCTTGTGAATCTACAAATAGAAGGTTTCCTTCTGTAAAATAGTTAGGAACAGGATAGGTTATATCAAACGTAGATTGCATATGAGTTGTAGCAACTCTGTAGTCATGAAGAACTCGTGTATTATCTCCTGTAGGTCCATAGACAAAATGAAGCTCAATATTATCAGTAGGCTCTATCATTAGAGAAGTAGTTGTAAACTGAATCTTATCTGAGAATACAGAGAAGTATTCCTCAGAGAGGAACCATCCATTGAATTTGATGTATATTCTATAACCCTTTTCAAGATACTTGCTTATTGGGAAGGTTATAGGGAAGATGTATTGATTCTTGTATGTAGGAACCAATGGTTCTATAATATGCTTGATATATAAAGGTTCTACTATAGAAGTCTGAGAGTAAAGGAAGTTAAATCCTAAACTACGACCAGGACTTAAATCTGTATCATTAAGATGCACAGTACCACCAGGATTGATGGTATATCTTCCTTCTTCTATAAAGGTATCACCTATAGTTAGGAAGAACTTATTTCCATTAGCACAATAGTTAGGAAATGGTTCAGGAACAGAGAAAGTTGTCTGATTAGCAATAGTAGCATTTACGTTTACTCTTTGGAAGTAAGAAACGAACTTGTAAGAGTAGATGTATACCATTACTACTTGAACTGGATCCTTCTTTGAAATATCAAATGAAGGGTCTATAGTAACATATTTCTCATCAACCTTATACATTTCTGGAGCAAGAATAAACCCATCTACAAGAAGAAGAATCTGTCTATTCTCTTTGAGATATCCAGGATACGGAGGTTCTCTATACTTAAACACATTTGAATCTACGTTGTCATATGTTTGAAGATCCATGTATATAGAGTTATCAGTATCAGGAAGGAATTCCTTATTTGCAAGATTGGTGTCATAGACAAATTTAAACTTAACAGAAGAACCAGAAGAATATCTTGGAATGTTAAGCTTATTATCATTAGAAATTGTATACTCAGTTGGTTCAAGAAGCTTATTATTTACAAAGACAAACATCAAACATCCCTTAGCAAGATAATTCTCAAATGGGAATGGAATAGGCATATCATCTGTAAGAGTTGTATCAAAGTCCTCCATAGCAAGACAATCATTATTTGTTGACTCTGTTACAGTAAGCTCATTGAACTGATAATCGCCATCGAGTGCACCTTGTAATCTATCTCTTAAGATGTAATACTTATAGAGAACTATATCATCACATCCAAAGAGATCTATGAAAGCTTTCATGCATCTAGCACAGGATTTATCTTTTACGATAGAGTGAATTGTCTTAGCAATCCTTTGCTGATATAGAATAGGAATCTCATTGTAATATGGTAATCCATACATCTCAAAGATGTACTTAATACATCTCATATCAAGGATATCCTTCTTAACAAGTCTATCTTGAACTTCTTCCATCATATCACACATAGTCATCAGAAGAATCATCAAGCCCATTACGTTTTCATAGTAATCAGATCTAAGCTTCATAGCTTCTGAGTGCTGTGTATGAATCATATATGTTCTGTTTTCATTAAACTTCTCATCATAAAGATCTTCTATCTCTGGAAGATTCAATGATGGTCTATATAATAGCTGAAAGTCTATTGCTTTCCTTGCCTTATATAGTGTAATTCCACATGTAACGTATTCAAGATACTTAGCATCAGGATAATCATCCTTAATTATATCAAGAATACCATACTTTTCCAGCATTCTACAGCCTTGATATCCTAGCTCATGTACATAAGAACCAGACCAAGTCTCTCCTGCTGGAATAAGATACTCATAGTTCTTAATAGGAATACCATAATCTTCATAATCGGGTAATCCTGTAATCATTCTGTAATAGTTGTTTTTCTCTTCAAAACGATCAAGAAAAGCTTTCTTACCTATAGCACATAAAGCAGGTCTATAAACTTCTGGAATCTCATGCTTATCTTTCAAGTACTTTTTAACACTAGAAGCAGGAACCCCAGCAGCAAGAAGTTCTTCCTTAGTGTAGTCAAAGATATCGAATGTCTCTCTTCCTTCTTCTATAAGAATATAGACATCTCCATCATTGGCACTTTGCTTAGTCTCATTAGCATTTGCAATGTCTTGCATTTTGATAACTGAGCCATAAGCAAGAATTTTTGTAAAATACAACAGAGAATCTACAAATGGATTCTCTGTGTATAATCTTTGTATAGTCACATTAGAGAGCACTATAGTTACCTCCTTCCATTAGATTACTTGGATGTCACCCCTGGGACATTTTAGTAAACTTAAGCTTTTAATAAGAGAGGAGAATAAAAATGCTTCCACAAATTCAACCATTTGTAACTGAAGATTATCCTGGAGTCTTCACCTTGAATACATCTCCTATTCCTAAGATTTCTGCTCCTGGTTCTGAATTTTCATTACAGTTCGCTATGGATAGAGATACTTCTGAGGATATAGATGTATTCCATAGATTTCTTAAAAATGCAATCTATCAGTTTAGAAATTCTAAAACTTATAAACACTACAAAGGGTTTCTTATTAACTCTATAGGGATCGATTGCTGTCAGTATCATGGTATGATAAAGATAGGAGAAGAAACTGAGATGGCAACTCTTGAAATGCATCATCATCTTCTTACTATCTATGATATCTCTGCTATTATTGCTAATCATGTTTTCAATTCTGGTGGTAATCTTACTACGTTTGATCTTATAAAGTTACTAGAGATCGAACATAAAGAATATAGAATACCGACTGTTATGCTTTGTAAGACTTGTCATCAGCTTCAGCATAATGATCCTTCATTCTATCTTAATCTTGATCAAGTGTTTGGTAACTGGATTGCTTTTCTTATGAAGTTTCATAAGGGAGTTACTAGAGATATCTGGTATAAACTCTATGCTCAGATTAAGCGTGATGTTAAAACTAGAGAAGCAAATGAAGTAAGAACTAAGGAGCTTCTCCAAGTTACTGAAAAATTATATGATTGGAGTGAAAAGAATGAACAATTTTTTGGAGAAAGTCAACTCGATCTCAGTAAAGGCTTTGCAAGCAGCGAAAGAGTGGATTATGTTTCAGCATGATCTTCTCTTAGTAGTAGTATCTTTCTTAGGATATCTACTTGGCTATCCTGGTATAGCAATAGGCTGTGCTTTTATTTACTTTGCACCTATAGTAAAGAAGCTTATAGGAGCAAAAGTTCTTGCTCATAGGATAGAATACTATGATGCTGGAATAGTGGATATTATAGAGAGGATTATCAAAGAATCTATAGAAGAATACTGGGTATATCATTTCCTTAATCAAAGTGGAAATGTGCATCATGTAAATGAAGAGCAAGAGAATGAAATGGTTAGTGGAGTAATCGATATTGTTATAGGAAAGATAAATGATAGCGTTATCTATGATAAGGCTAGACTTCATTATGGAATTTTATTCGAAGAACAGCTCGCAGTTAAGATCTCCATGGCAGTTACAAACTTTGTAGTAGAAATAAATGGTGCACCTAGAGAAAAAAGAAAAAGACGTTACTATGGACAGACTGAAAAAGAAGATATGTCTAAGTTCTTACAAGAGATTGGTATTGGATTAAACGAAAAATAAAACACAATATAATCCCAGAGGGTTTATTCCCTCTGGGAGATTATCGTGTCATGTTTACTTGATATTATAATCAGTAAAATTCATCTTCATCAAATGTTTCGTTGTTCATATGGTTCTTCCATTCCTTAATAACTTCAGAACTTTTCAAGTTATTGATCTTTAACCATTCTTCAACAGCATTCAATACTTCAGGTTCAGGATCTTCATTATATGGACCATATAACTGTACCACTTCTCCTTCTTTACCTACTTCCATAGTTCCATGTTTATCATTAATTCCTACATGATAAATGAAACAATATCCATTTATAGCAGAATCTACATAGCCAGCTACACAGTTATGCATAAACTTTGATTCTTCCATGAAATCAGCAGAATATTTGATCTGCTTTACGGAATCAGTTTCTTTAAAAGGAGCTTCTGGTAACTTCATATTCTGCTCTGTTCTTGTCTTTCCAAGTCTTATAGCAGAATTCTTGAATGCAGTTGAAGGACTTGTTTTTATACCATTAACGAGATCCTCTGGTCGAATCTCGTCTACCCTATGAAAGTAATTATACTGCATTTTCATACCGTGCATATAATAGGTTCTTGTCTTAACCATAGACTTAAACGAAGTCTTCAATTTCTGGAATAACCACTCTACCAATATCCAATCATTCCATAC
>CAYYEN010000003.1:0-31780 GCA_964470795.1 uncultured Spirochaetaceae bacterium
TATTAGCATCTTTTATAATCTCAAGATGAAACAAATCTTCTTCTATTTGAGTATTGCCGCAGAGCTTTGATTTCTCTTCATTATACAAAGATGGAGTTACATCAACTCCACCTTGAACTAGCAGTCCATCAAGGCGAGATATAATAGTACTTGTAAGAGAGGAGCGTAACAGAAGAACTGGAACGCCACCACTTAAAGTAATTGCATCTGCATAATAGCTGTTTGTAAAGTAACGAACAGCTTTAAATACAGAAGAAGAGGATTGCTCTTCTTCTGCTAATATTCCGATAAGTTTACTCATATTAGATAGTTGAAATTAAGAATTTTACAAATTCTGAAATTCTTTCAACAGACTCAACTTCTAAATGTTCTTTTGTACTATGAACATCAAAGAGGTTTGGTCCCATAGAAAGTGAGTCCATGCCTTCAATATTGCTGTTGATAATACCACATTCAAGTCCTGCATGAATTGCTGTAATTATAGGGTCTTTCTTTGTGAATTCCTTATATTTTTGAGCGACAAGTTTAGTAAATTTTGACTCAGGATTGGGGGTCCAACTAGGATAAGAGCCAGAGTAGATGATATCTGCTTTGCAAGTTTCAAAAGCTGCTGCTACAACGTAGGCTAATTCATTCTTTGCAGATTCTACAGAAGAACGAATGGAAGAAACAGCATAAAGTTGTTCCTTATCATTAATTCCGACAATTGCAAGGTTTGAAGAAGTTTCAACAATACCAGGAAGGGCTAAACTGTTGGTTGCAACACCATGAGGTGCTAAGAAAAGGGAGGTAATCCATTTTTGTGATAACTTTCTATCGATAGCAAGCTCAGGAAGTTCTTCCTCTGTAGTTAAACAAATAGAAATATCTGGATCTTGGATTAAATATTCCCCTTTTATCTCTTTTGTGGCTTCTTCAATTATGCTTGTAATAATTGGAAGTCTCTCTTTAGAAGCGACAAAACTAATGGAAGCTAAAGATGGTATTACATTACGTTTAGTACCACCTGAGATAGTAAGTAATTGAAGGGAATCGATGCGATGTAAGATTCTTGCAAGGAGCTTAATAGCATTAGCTCTTTGCTTGTGAATTTCTCCACCACTATGACCTCCAAGTAGTCCTGAAGCGGTTAGGGAGTAGACTAAGCAATTGTTGTCGACAGGTTCCCATTTGATCTCTTTCGTGGCATCAACTTCAATGCCGCCGGCGCAACCGATATAGATAATATCTTCTTCTTCACTATCAAGATTAATCATTCGTTGAGCAGAAATGTATTCTTTTTCAATACCAAAGGCACCAGTTAAACCTGTTTCTTCTGAAATGGTAAAGAGCGCTTCAAGCGGACCATGTTGCAATTTTTCATCTGAAAAGATATCCATAGCAATAGCGATAGCAATACCATTATCACCACCAAGACTTGTATCTTTCGCTCTAACGATTCCGTTTTCACAAACTATTTCGATGCCATCTTTAGTAAAATCATGAGTTGAGGTATCTGTTTTTACACAGACCATGTCCATATGACCTTGCAGTAAGATTGGTTCTTTTCCTTCCATTCCAGGGGTAGCCGGTTTGTAATAGATTACATTACCAGTTTTATCGGTTTTGGCTTCTATGCTGTGTTTTTTTGCCCAAGAAAGAAGGAATTGTCTAATTCCTTCTTCATCGCCAGACTCTCTGGGGATCGCTGAAATATTTTCAAAATACGCCCAGAGTCTTTTTTCTTTAAGATTATCGTACCACATTAATTATCGCTCCATTGAAAAGTTGTCTCTAACTTTCTTACCCTTTATGAAAAGACCATCAAGGGAGAAGTACTTGGAAATAATAGCAACGTCTGCCATATTACCAGGAATTAAAGCACCTTTCTTTTTAAAATTATAAATTCTAGCAGGGTTTGAAGCGCACATCTGGACTATAGAATCTAGAGGAATGCCCCAATTGTTCATATTTTTTACACCTTTGAGTAAAGTTAAAGCAGAACCAAGGAACAAGTTAGGATCTTCTGCGCTTACCCAAGCTCCTTCAGCAGATAAAACTGCGGGAGTGCCGTTTGCGGTAAGTTCTCCAGCCTTTTGGCCTGTTGGGCGGAGGGAGTCTGTTACCATAACAACATTGCTTATTGGTTTCTCTCTTAATAAGAGTTTTATCAATTCAGGGTGAACGTGTACACCATCACAGATGATTTCAGCTTTCATATCTGTTTGAATCATTATGGCGCCTACACAACCTGGGTTTCTATGGTGTAATCTACTCATTGCATTAAAGAAGTGGGTAGTATGTAAAATACCACATTGAATACCTTCCATGATATTCTCATAGGTGGCATCAGTATGGCCTGCTAATAATACAACTCCTTGCTTTTGTGCGGTAAGAGCTAAAGAGCGCATGTGCTTAAGTTCAGGTGCAACTGTCATACATACAACTTTACCTTCTCCTGCTTCATAGAGCTTATTCCATGTCTCAAGGCTTACTTCTTGTAATCCATCTGGCGCTTGTGCACCAATTCTCATAGGAGAGATAAAAGGACCTTCAAGGTTGATACCCTCAATAGTAGCTCCTTTTTCTTTACCCATTGCGCCTACGATTGCTTTTTCAGCAGCAATCATCTTATCTAAAGTGTTTGTATAGATTGTTGGAAGAAAGGAAGTGACTCCATAATCTGCAAGACGCTCTGACATTCCTAAAATGGAATCGACTGAACAATCTTCAGTTCCATAACCGCCAATTCCATGGAGGTGGGTATCGATTAAACCTGGAGTTATATAAGAGCCTTGAACATCAATAATCCGAGTATCTGGGCTATACATGTCTTCTTTATAACGCCTCATCAAAAATACATCTTCAATAGTTCCATCAGAAGAGATTGAGAGACCGCAAGATGGTATCTCTGCAAATCCGGTAATTACTGTGCCGTTTATCAAAACATATTTTGTACTCATATCTAAAGGATAGCTTACTTTCCTTTTTTTTGATAGTCAAAAGAGTTTGAATTAACTATTTCTCTACTTCTTCAGTGGGTATCAATTTAATCCATTTTGTGGTTTTAAGCCGCGCAAAAGATAGGAAGAGTTTGCACACTTCATCCATGTTTTGAAAAAGATATACTGCCCATAAAGGGAACTTAAAATAAAGGGCAGCAATAAAGGAAAGAGGGACGCCTACGCACCATACTGAAAACGCTTCAGAAAAGAGTGCAAATCTTGTATCGGCAGCTCCTCTAAAGAGACCGACAATAGAGGTCATATTGAGAGATTTGATAGGTTGAAATAGGGCTATTACTATAAGAGAGTAGGTAATCATACTGTAGATTTCACTTTCTATATTGAAAAGCTTTGGTATAAAGGGAGAGGAAGCCATCATAGCCACCATCATTAATAAGCCAATGCCTAAAGAGACTCTCATTAAGCGTTTTCCCATAATCACAGAGCCTTCAATTTTCCCTTCTCCAAGAGATTGACCAATCATCATAGTAGCGGCATTTCCAACTCCTAAAGAAAGTACAAAGAAGAGGTTTGCAATAGATTCTGTTACACTGATTGAGGCAATTGCTTGAACACCTAATTTGGAAAATGCAATCTTATAAAAAGTCATTCCGAGAGCCCATAGCATTTCGTTACAAAATACAGGAAAACAGGTTATGAAATAATTGTAAAGGAAGGTGGAATCCCATTTAAAAGCTTTTAGAGTTTTTATCTTAAAGGGTACATCTTTTTTTATTGTATAGGTAACAATGATTAAGAGCTCAATAAAGCGCGAAAACAGTGTTGCAATTGCAGCGCCTGCGACTCCTAGTACGGGGAAAGGGCCGATACCAAAGATTAATACATAGTTTCCAATTGCATTTATTGTCAAACTTGCAGCAGTTGCAGCTAAAGGAATAGAGGCTTTTCCGATTGAACGAAACCCTATAGATAGAGTTTGTGTTATTGCAAAGAATATATAACTTAAGGCCACGATTTGTTGATAAGTAACACCTATTTGAATAACATTCTCATCGGTAGTAAAGATAAGCATTATCTGTTCTGGAAAAAATAGTGATGCTATTGCCCAAAGAGAGCCACCAATAAAAGTGATAAAAATACCAAAGGCGGTAATTTTTTGCATCTGAAAGTAGTTCTTTGCACCAAAATAACGAGCTAAAAAAACACTTGCACCTGAGGCAATTCCAAATGCAAAGAGATTTACTAGAAAGAATACTTGGTTAGCAATACCAACTGCTGCAATAGAATTAGATCCTAGTTGTCCTATCATCAAAGTGTCGATGAAGGAGAGAGAGGATCCTAAAAGATTTTGAAGCATTATAGGAATCGCAAGCGATAATAAAGCAGAATAAAAAGGAGATTTTTTTAGCATTACTACAGTTTATTGATAAATGACAAAGAATCAATATGTTGTATAAAAATATAACTGGATTAAGAAATTAATGTCAAAACTTGGGCATTTTGGGTATTTAAATTATACTGGTTTGAAGGTAAAATAAGCTTTATAAAGCAAAAGTTGTTTGTAATAGAGGATTTTACTGAATGTATGACATTGTTTTAATTGCCAATCCAAATGCGAGAAAAGGAAAGGCTCAAAAGAAGCTAGATTATATTATTAATTACTTTAAACAAAGCGGTTATGAAATTGCACCTTTTTATACTAAAAAAGCATTTGATGCAATTGAAATTGCAAAGCGTGTTGTAGATGAAGGCTGTAATATAGTTATTGCGGCAGGAGGGGACGGTACTGTCAATGAATGTGCTGATGGAATTATGAGAGCTTCGAAAAAAGCTAAGCTTGGAATAATCCCAATAGGACGTGGTAATGACTTTGCTTTTGTTGCAAATATACCCTTAGATATTAAACAAGCTTGTGATTTAATCATTTCACAGAAATCAAAAAAAACTGATGTAGGTATTGTAAAGGGTGGTAATTTTCCTCAAGGTCGTTATTTTTTGAATGGAGTAGGTATAGGCTTTGAACCGACTGTTAATTTTAAGGCTTCCTCTTATAAACATCTAAACGGTATGCCAAGCTATGTTGCTGCGTTTTTCTATGTCTTAATACATACTCCAAAACCGATTAAGACAAAGTTAGAATTTGAGGGACAAGAAAGAATTATAGAAACACAACAAATTTCAATTTGTAATGGAAGAAGAATGGGCTCTTCCTTTATTATGGCACCCCATGGTGTTATTGATGATGGCAAAATCGATTTAATATTTACCAATGCTCCAGTGTCTGGCTTAGAAATGTTTTCTTGTGCTCTCGACTTTTTTAAAGGCAAACAATTGAGACGTAAAAAGTTTGAAGAATACAAAGTTACAGAGGTAAATATCGAAGGAGAATCAAGCTTTCCTCTACATGCAGATGGCGAAGTTATTAGCTATAGTACTAATAAATGCTCCATAAAATTGTTACCAGGAGCGATTGAAATATTTAGGGAATAATTAAAACCCAGAAATAGTAATATAACTATTATATTTAATTATAATATAAGTAATTACATGAAATAAAAAAGCGGTTGACTTCTCAAAAACTAAGGTGTAATATATAAAATGAGTTTATGGGCCAAAAAATGGCCTAAAAATGCAAAAAGCGAGATTTTTAATGGTTAAAGATTTAGTACCTTGCGTACATTTTTATGATCAAGACTTTGTGGATATGTATAATCGTACATGGGTATGGTTAGAAGAAAATTGGCACCAAGGAGATAAAGACGGAACTTTCCCTGAAGGCTTCTTAACTTATAACGATGAAAAAGTTGTAAGCTTGTATGATTATGCCATGTCATCACTCTTTTTGGTTTACAGTAATCAGAATTTTAGTCCATATTCTATGATTGATTATTTTTATTCAATGCAAGATGAATGTGGAGCTATTCCTTGTGCAATCGATTATACAACTAATACTCCAGTCTACACAGAATCTAATCCTAAGGGAGTCACTCTTCCGCTTCTTGCTTATGTAGAATTTAATTTTTACCATAAAATTGGAAACAAAAAGCGACTTAAGGAAATTGTTCCAAAACTTGAAAAATATTTTTCTTGGATTTGTGAGAATTATCAATGTCCAAATGGTTTATTTTCAGTACCATATGAAGCTTGTCATACTGGCAACATTCCTAGAGAGAATGCTTATTATGAAGTAGATTTTAACGCTGCTATGGCAGTATCTGCTTTATATCTTTCCTCTATTGGTGATGTTCTAAACGATAAGGAATTGTCTTTTAGATATAAAAGAATTTACTTTTCTTTAAAAACTAGAATAAGTTCCATGATGTGGGATAATGAGACTAAATTTTATTATGATTTGGATAAAAATGAAAATCAAATAAAGAATAAATATTTAGGTGCTTATTGGACACTTTTAGCGGAAATTCCTAATGATGAAACTGCTATGTATTTAATTGAACAACTTAAAGATGATAAAGAGTTTGGTACAGAAAACCCCTTTGGTATGTTACCCCTTTCCTCTAAATATTATAGTGAGAAGGGTAATGGATACTGTGGTGGTGTAGTTCCTTTCTTTAACTACATTGTTATTAAAGGTTTGCTTAAGTATGATTCTTTCATCTTTGCGCGAGAATGTGCTATTAGACACTTGTATTTCATCCTTGATACTTTGCATCCTGATGCAGATAAAATGGGTGATGTTTGGGAAGTTTATCGTCCAATGCAAGAAGGTCCTTCGATAAGTGTAGATTCTACTTTTGTTAACAAGCAACACTATATTGCAATGCTAGGGTTGATGACTATTACTCTAATTATTGAAAATATTATTGGTCTTGATATCTCTTTACCAAGAAAGACTGTTAACTGGACGATGCAATCTTTAGAAGCGATGGGAATTGAACATCTTTCCTTGAAGCGAAATGATATTACTATTTTATCAAATAAGAGTTCAAAGGATTGGGAGATCAGACTTGAAAGTGAAAAGCTTTATTATTTCACAATTGAGATTCTGAACGATAAACGTAAGAAGACTTTACCAATTCCTTCTGGAAAATGCTCTTTATTAATAGAGAAACTGTAAACTATCGTTTTACTGAACAAAATAGTAAGCCTTAATGCTAAACATTAGGGCTTATTTTGTTTATACTCAAAACATGAAGAAACTTTCCTTAATTTTATTACTCACACTATTAATAATTTCTTGTAGTAGTAACCAACAGAATAACAACCTGCAAATAGCACTCTCACAAGAGCCACCAACCTTAGATGTTAACAAGAACAGTTCAATCTCTTCTCGCTTAATCTTAGTTGGTAATGTCTTTGAAAAGCTTTTAACGCTAAATAGCAAAGGGACTGCAGTTCCCGAGCTATGTGAAAGCTATACAAGAAGTGAGGATGCAAGAAGCTATAAGTTTAAACTTAGAGAAGGCGTTTTCTTTCATGATAAAACAGAGCTTACAAGTAAAGAAGCGGTTGATTCCTTAAATCGCTGGGTTGAAAATTATAAGGTTGCAAAAACAGCTTTTGGAGAATCACGCTTTGTTGTCCTTGATAAGTATAATTTTAAGGTAGAACTTGAAAATTCTTTACTATTACTTCCTGAAATGCTAGCCTCTTCGCCTTTTTCTGCTGTTATAATGGCTTCCTCAACTTTGGCTTCGTTAGATAATAAAGGCTTTATAACCAGTTATATAGGAACAGGTCCTTATATGTTTGAGTCTTGGGCTTTAGCTCAAGAAGTAACGCTTGTTAAAAATCCTAACTATAAAAGCTATGGTGGCACTACGGATGGACTTGCTGGTAAAAAAGAGACAAATTTTGATAAATTAGTCTATCATTTTGTACCTGATGCCGTTACAAGAACATTAGGCCTAGAAACAGGGGAGTATGATTTTATCAATGATGTTATGAATGATGATATTCCTCGTCTTACTCAAAAGAAACAGCTAAATATCTTTAGAGGCTCAGAAGGCGGTAGTTTTGTTGTTGTATTTAATAAGAAAGAGGGAATTTGTAGTAATCAATATATGAGAGAGGCTATAAACCTTAGTGTAGATTTTGACCAAGCACTTGCTGCTTGTTATGGAGATGGTGGTTATACTTTAAGAGCTAACTACATGGATAATGAGCAAGCGTTCTGGCAAGTAGAAGGCCTTGATAGTTACTATAATCAGAAGAATATAGAAAGAGCAAAACAGTTATTAAAAGATAATAATTATGAGGGGCAAGTTGTTAGAATATTGACTCCTAATTTATCTAATATGGATAAAACTGCGGTTGCTTTAAAAAGTGAATTAGCAAAGCTAGGAATTTCCTCTGAGTTGATAATCTCAGACTGGGCAACAGTGATGAGTAAAAGAAAAGATTCAAGTTCGTATGATATTTACTTAACTGCCCTTTCTTCAGTACCAATTCCGTCCTTAAAGTTGTTTTTAGATCCCACTTATCCTGGTTGGAGCGAGGATGAGACACTTCAATTTCTTATATTAGATTTCAACCAAGCTCTCTCTTATGAGGAGGCTGAAAATAAATGGGAAGAAATTCAACATTACTGCTATGAATATCTTCCCGTTATGGTTTTAGGACATTACCTATCAGGTTATGGTTGGCAAACTAAGCTTCAAAACGTAAATACTTATATGGGCTTCTACTTTTGGAATTCCAAGCTTAATACTTGATTCTTCCCTTTAAAGAGCGAGCAAGAGTGAGACGGTCAGCATACTCTAAATCCCCTCCAATAGGAAGACCTGAGGCTAGACGTGTTAACTCTAAATCACGGTCCTTTAAAAGATGTCGAATATAAAGCGCAGTAGTATCACCTTCTTCTGTAGGGTTCGTAGCTATAATAACCTCCTTAAATTCACCTTTATCTATTCTAGAAAGCAAAGAGGAAAATGAAAGTTTATTAGGTCCGATGCCCTCTAAGGGATTAATCGCACCACCAAGAACATGGAATAATCCATTAAACGCCCCTGCTGCAGTAATTGTAATTACATCTTGAGGTTGCTCAACAATACAAAGTTGTTTTTGATCTCTTTTGGGATCTGTACAAATAGGGCATGGATCTGATTCGGTGAAAGAACCACAAATAGAGCAAGTAAAAATCTTCTCTTGAATGTGGGCTATTTTATCACCTAAAAGTTTGTTGTAATTAGCATCACTTTGTAGAAGGTGATAGGCAATTCTTGAAGCGCTCTTTCCCCCAATGCCTGGAAGTTTTGAAAGCAGCTTTACGAGTTCATCTAAGCTGTTCATTGTTTAATTCCAAAGCCTGCTAATTTGGATTTCGTTAAGTCTTCAAGAGATTGTTTAATTTTACCACTGGCATCATTAAAAGCGGAAGCGATTAAGACTTCCAAGGTTGAGGTGTCTTTAGAAAATTGTAACATATCTGGAGAAATGGTAACTTTTAAGACTTGATATAAGCCATTTATAGAAATTTCAACCATTCCAGCTCCTGCTGAACCAGTTGCGGTTAATTTGTTCATTTCGCCTTTAACTTGTTCCATTTGTGCATTTAAGGAACCCATTTGTTTTAGCATATCGAAAGGATTCATGTTCATTTTTTAATTCTCCTTTTTAGTATTAGTTTTTGGTGGTATGAAGGTACCAGAGAATCTATTGACTAAGATTTGTGCGTCTCTAGGTATATCATCTTTTGTATCTTTAGCTATTTGTCGTTCTATTAATAGTTTCCCAGTAAACCCACAAAGTAGATTAACTTCTTTAACAATATCTGACTTCTTTTCTAACAAGCTGTTAAGCATTAAGGCATTTTCACATAAAAGCGTTAAGGAATTTTTCTCAGCCTCAAACTTAAAAGAAGTTAGATAGGGAAGGGCTAGTGTTAAGTTTATATCACAATTTGGACAAGCTTTTAAGGCAATAAAATCTTCTTTGCTGAAATCGTGAATATTTGACTTAACACTTTCCTTTGGTTGAAGCACTGGTGCTACATTGTTATCATCAACATCCTCTTCTTGTTCATCATTGTCAATTTCTTCAGGACTTATAGTTTTTTTCTCAACTATAGCTTCCTTAATAGGCTCTTGTTTTGTGCCTTCTACTACTTCTTTTTTAACCGTTTGAACTTGGACAGGTAAAATCTTTTGTTCTTTGACAATTACAGTTTTACCTTGAAGAATATCAGCTTTCATTTCAGCTAACTGTTTAACTAAAGCTTCTCCTGTGGTTAAGTAAGGAAGGCGAGCTAAACGTAAGGTAAAAAGTTCTAACTCAAAACGAGGGTTGATAGAATAGCGGATATCTCTATACATATTAAATAAGGAACGAAGGACTGTCTCGAGTTGTTCAGAGGAGAAGGTCTCAACTAAATCTGTTGGAACTTGCTCAGGTCGATGAGAAAGAATATCTTCAGCAGTTATGCCTTCCTTTCTTAATAATAAGGTACGGAAGAAATCGATATAGTCTCTAATGAATTGTTCAACACTGGTTCCTTTTGCAAATAAATCATTTAAGGCTTCCATTAAGGCAGCTTGGTTATTTTGCAAAGCAAGACGAACTATATTAGTGATATTTTCAATTCCTACTAGCCCTAATTTGTTCTTAATCTTTTCAAGGGTTATATGGTTTTCTGAAAACGCAACTACTTGGTCAAATAGTGTGTAAGCATCTCTCATTGAGCCGGTTGCTTCTTTAGCGATCCAAAATAGAGCATCATCATCAGCTTCAACTTTCATTTCATTAGCCGCTTCTGCAAGACAAGCTTTAATACTTTCTAAGTTAATCAACTGAAAGTGGAATTGTTGACAGCGGGAGCGGATAGTTGCAGGAACTTTTTGAAGTTCAGTGGTAGCAAAAATAAAGATAATATATTCAGGTGGTTCTTCTATAGTTTTCAAAAGGGCGTTGAAAGCACTATTTGAAAGCATATGAACTTCATCGATAATGTAAATCTTATATCTAGAGCATTGTGGAGGAAATAATACCTCATCCTTAATTGCTCTAATATCATTTACTGAGGTGTTACTTGCACCATCAATTTCTATTACATCTATACTATTACCATTTGTTATTTCAACACAGGAATTACATTCCCCACAAGGATGTGCAGTAGGTCCATGTTCACAGTTTAGAGATTTTGCTAAAAGACGAGCTGAGGTAGTCTTGCCAACACCTCTTGGACCGGAAAATAAATAAGCATGGGCAATCCTCTTTTGTTCAATCGCATGTTCAAGCGTTGATGCAACGAATTCTTGACCAACTAATTTCTCAAAAACTTGCGGTCTTTTTCGGGTTGCTGTTACTTCGTAAGCCATTTTTACCTCTTAGATAAAGTATAACATAGGACTTTGTTATTGAACAATGGTACAAAGGGTAAAAAAAAGACTCGCATTATACGAGCCCTTTGGCGCGAGGCGGGGTTCTTACGGAGTTTACTCCTCATTCTGGCCGTCTCATAACGTTCCCTACTAATTCTTAATCTATAGTAGTTACATATTTTTGTCAAATAATAAAAAACCGGTAACAAATGAGCCGAGTCTCATGAATAATCTACTTGCCGCTGCTATCTTCCGATCCTGACGGGGTTGGGTAGCTATTCATAGCTTGGGATCTGTTACCGGAACGGAGAGAGAGGGATTCGAACCCTCGGTAGCTTTTGACCACACACGACTTCCAATCGTGCACCTTCGACCACTCGGACACCTCTCCAAAGGTGAATAAATACTTTTTTTTGTTTGGAGGATTCAACCGGAGAGAGAGGGATTCGAACCCTCGGTACAGTAGAACCATACAACGGATTTCGAGTCCGTCTCCTTCGACCTCTCGGACATCTCTCCAAAGGCAAAAAAAATGAGACCAAAAGGATTCGAACCTTCGACCCTCAGTTCCGCAAACTGATGCTCTATCCAGCTGAGCTATGGTCTCAAAAAACAAAACTACGGAAAGGGAGGGATTCGAACCCTCGGAACCGTTACCAGTTCAACTCCTTAGCAGGGAGCCCGATTCGGCCACTCTCGCACCTCTCCAAAGAGTTTTAACGGAGAGAGAGGGATTCGAACCCCCGGAAACTTGCGCTTCAACAGTTTTCAAGACTGCCTCCTTCGACCGCTCGGACATCTCTCCATAAAGAAAATGAAAAACACTTTCTAGTCAAGGTCAAATCATAAGCAAGAGTTCGCTCTTTGTCAATATAAGTAAAAGATATATTTACAACTTAATTCTCAACTAATTATAAAGTTTTTTATCTTTAAGGAATGATTAGTTTTTTTAGCTGAAGAAAAAGGTTGAAAGACAACTATTTGGATGAATAAGCTATAAAAATGGTAGGTTAAAAAAATAGAACTAAATTTCATTTATTTTTGTCATTTTAAGTTATTTTTTATCTTGTATAGACTTGTATGGAAGTTGAATAAAAATATTAATTGTAAGGAAATAATATTTTACAGAATAAAATAAAAAATGAAAAAATTGTTTGCATATTGGCTCAAAGTATGTTCAAATTAATATGTTAGGTAAGTTTTTAAACTTAGTTTTTTGATTCATTTTAGGAGGAAAAAAATGAAAAAAGTTTTAGTATTTACACTCATTGCTTTAGTAGCAATAACAAGTGTTTTTGCTCAAGGTGGTACCGAGGCTGCTGGTTCAGTTCTATTAAATAAGGATAAACCATTAGTATTCTTCAACAGACAACCTTCAGATCCTACAACAGGCGCTATTGATATGGCTAGCATGAATTGGAACGACAAAACATATTATGTTGGTTTCGATGCAGCTGGTGGTGGTGCTGTTCAAGGTAAACTTATTACAGATTATTTAGCTGCTGCTGACGCTTCTAAGATTGATAGAAACGGTGATGGCGTTATCGCTTACGTTCTTTGTATTGGTGATGTTGGACACAACGACTCTAAAGCAAGAACTGAAGGTATCAGAAAAGCTTTAGGAACCTGGAATGGTTCAACAGATCCTACAGATCGTAAAGATGGTTCCGTAGTTGTTGGTGGAAAGACCATGAAAGTTGTAGAACTTGAAGGTAAAGCAATGACCGGTACAGATGGTTCAACTTGGAACGCAAACGCTGCTACAGAAGCTATGGGCGGTTGGGCTACAAAGTTTAACACACAAATTGATATGGTAGTTTCTAACAACGATGGTATGGCTATGGGTTGTCTCCAAGCTTCTAACTATCCAGTAGGAGTTCCTATCTTTGGTTATGATGCTAACGCAGATGCTATTGAAGCAATTGGTGCTGGCAAATTAACAGGTACAGTATCTCAGAACGTTGACGCTCAAGCTACAGGTACTTTACAAGTTCTCAGAAACCTTCTTGATGGCTTAAAAGGTGCTGATGTTTATACAAAGGGTATTTCTGTTCCAGACCAATATGGTAACAAAATTTCTGCTCCAGTTAGCTATATCTCAGAAACAAAAGCTCTCTTAGCTGCTAACTCTGGCGTTAACAAAGACAACTGGACACAATATGGTGCTGGTACTAGAGATGCTGGTATTAAGCAATCTACAGCTCCTACAAAGAAAGTTATTTTAACTATCTATAACTCTGGTGATAACTTCTTATCTTCTTCCTACGTTCCTGCTCTTAAGTACTATGCTCCATTAATGAACATTGAACTTAACATTGTACAGGGCGATGGCCAGAACGAAGCTTCATGTCTCGACAAGTTCACCAACCTTAACAACTATGATGCTTATGCAATCAACATGGTTAAGACAAACTCTGGTGCTGACTATACAGACAAACTCAAATATTAATCTAAAATCTATTTAGACTGAAAATTCAAGCATGTAGGGAGGACGTCTTCTTGCATGCTTGATTTAAATTATGATATGAGTTTTTTTAAACTCAGAAGAAACAAAAGCTTATGGATAATGAAATACTTGAAATTAAGAATTTATCTAAATCCTTTGCAAAGAATAAAGTACTAGATGGTATTAATCTATCGGTAAAAAAAGGTAATGTTCTTGGCCTTATGGGTGAGAACGGTGCTGGAAAATCTACCATGATGAAATGCTTGTTTGGTATCTATGCCAAGGATGAAGGTCAATTTATTTTAGACGGCCGCCTTATCGATTTTAAGAGTCCAAAAGAAGCTCTTGAAAATGGTGTTGCCATGGTTCACCAAGAGCTAAACCAATGTCTTGATCGTACAGTAAAAGACAATTTGTTTTTAGGCAGATACCCCACCAAAGCGGGTATCATTGATGAAAATAAGATGCTTGTAGAAGCGAATAAATTATTTGCTTCCCTTAATATGAATGTTAACCCTACAACAATTATGAGAACCATGTCTGTATCCCAAAGACAGATGGTCGAAATTGCGAAGGCTGTATCCTATGATGCTAAAATCATAGTTTTAGATGAACCTACTTCGTCTTTAACAGAACGAGAGGTTAAAAAGCTCTTTTCTATTGTAAACAATTTGAAGAAAAAGGGCGTTGCATTTGTTTATATTTCCCATAAAATGGATGAAGTCTTCCAAGTCTGTGACCAAGTTTCCGTTCTTCGTGATGGAAAGATGATTTTGACTAAAGATACTGCTTCTACTAATATGAACGAATTGATTTCAGCAATGGTTGGTCGTTCCTTAGATAAGAGATTCCCTGAAGTTGATAATATTCCAGGTAGAGAATACCTAGAAGTTAAGGACTTATCTACTAAATTTGAACCACACCTTGATGAGATTTCATTTAAGGTTAGAAAGGGCGAAATCTTTGGACTTTATGGTCTTGTAGGTGCTGGAAGATCTGAATTGTTGGAGACCTTGTTTGGTATAAGAACTATGGCTTCCGGTAGTATTATTGTCGATGGTAAGAAACTTCATTTTAACTCCTCTAAAGAAGCTATGAGTTATAACTTTGCGCTTGTAACAGAAGAGAGAAAATTAAATGGTATGTTCGGTAAAGATACTATTAGATTTAATACTGTAATTACAAATCTTGAAGCTTACAAAAAGAATGGAGTATTAAGTAATAAGTTAATGACCGATGCTGCACAACGCCAAATTAAGCAGATGAGTACTAAGTGTGTTTCTTGTGATGAGCTAATCACCTCACTCTCTGGAGGTAACCAACAAAAGGTTATTATTGGAAAGTGGATGGAACGACAACCAGATATCTTCTTGCTTGATGAGCCTACTCGTGGTATTGATGTTGGTGCAAAATATGAAATTTATCAGCTTATTATTAAGATGGCTAAAGAAGGAAAAACTATGGTAGTTGTTTCGTCTGAAATGCCAGAAATCTTAGGCATTACTAACAGAATCGCTGTAATGTCAAACCATAAATTAGCTGGTATTGTTAATACTAAAGAAACTAATCAAGAGGAACTCTTGAGACTTTCTGCAAAATATCTATAAGGAGAGGTGAATATGTCAAACTTAAATACAATTCCTGTTTCTCTAGATGAAGATTTAAAAGTTCAACAATATACTCAACAGTTAGCTGAACTTCGTTCCTCTGGTGTAAATAGAGTCCTTGAGTTGAAACAACAAAATAATGTTGTTAAAAAGAGCAAGATGATCGACGATGATACTAAAGCAAAAACCATCGCCGATAACAACAAGTTAATTGAAATTGCTAAAGAAGATGCAGTACAGAATAAAGAAAAAATCGATGCATTAGCTAAAGAAGCTGTTAGCTATGTTAACCAAGTTGCAACTCAAATTGAAAAACGAGTAAAAGCTGAAGAAGCTGAAAACATTGCAGCTTACAAAGCTGAATTTGCGCAAAAAGTACTTGCAATTAAAGAGCGCTCTGCAAAGAGAAAAGCAGATGTAACTGTAACAGATCCAAAAGAGAGAAAGCTTGAAATTGGAACTATTGAGTACGAAACAAAATCTGCTATCTTTGATGCAAAGAGTCATTTTACTTCTTTAGTAGATAGATCAAAGGCTAACAGAAACCAAGCTTATATTGATCACGTTCAAGTAAATAGACTTCTAAGAAATGGTAAATCCAATATTAAAGAAGATATTAACTTGAGCTTTAATGATTATATCAATAAGTTTAAGTTCTCTAAATTCTTATTGAACAATGGTTTGTACTTAGCAATCATAATCTTCTTTATCGTATGTATTATCCTTGCTCCTATTTCAGGGAAAGGTAATTTACTTTCCTTACCTAACTTGTTCACCATCCTTGAACAGAGTTCAACTAGAATGTTCTATGCTTTAGGTGTTGCGGGTCTTATCTTGTTAGCTGGTACTGACCTTTCTATTGGTAGAATGGTAGCACTTGGTGCCGTTACAACTGGTTTAATTTTACACCCGGGTACTAACATTGTTAAATTCTTTAACATGGGACCTTGGAACTTTGTTGCAATGCCAATGTTCGCAAGAGTTTTGATGGCTTTGATATTATCAATTCTACTTTGTGTGGCTTTCTCTGCTTTTGCTGGTGTTTTCTCAGCAAGACTAAAGATTCACCCATTTATTTCAACCTTGTCGACTCAGTTAATCATCTATGGTCTCTTGTTCTTCGGAACAACAGGTACACCAGTTGGTTCAATTGACTCTTCTATCAAGGATTTAATTGGTGGTAGATGGATAATTGGTGTAAGCCAAGGACAGTTATTAACCTTGCCAAAATTAATTGTTCCAGCAATACTTGCTATCTTTGTAGCTTGGTTTATTTGGAATAAGACAGTATTTGGAAAGAATATGTATGCTGTTGGTGGTAACTCTGAAGCTGCTGCTGTTTCTGGTATCTCTGTATTTAAAGTAACAATGGGTGTATTCATCATGGCTGGTATCTTCTATGGTTGTGGTGCATTCCTTGAAGCTTTCAGAGCTAACGCTTCTGCTGGTACCGGTCAAGGTTACGAGCTTGATGCTATCGCTGCTTGTGTAGTAGGTGGTATTTCCTTCAATGGTGGTATTGGTAAGATAAGTGGTGCTGTAATAGGTGTAATAATCTTCACAGGTTTAACCTATTGTTTAACCTTCTTAGGTATCGATACTAACTTGCAGTTCGTATTTAAAGGTATCATCATTATCGCAGCTGTTGCGCTCGATAGTGTTAAGTACTTAAAGAAAAAATAATAAACTGAAAAGTTTAGCTTTTACATTAACTCCCTTTCTGGTTTGTTCCATTGAGGGAGTTTTTTTAAGCCTAGGCTATTTTTTTTATAGTTTCTTTTGTATATTAATATTCATGAAGTGGCCTTTTAGTTTTTTAAAGAAAAAAAAACCAATAACCTTATTTGATTCACTTCCCAATACTGATAACGAAGTAGAAAGTTTGAAAGCAGGTGGGTTAGCTTCTTTGGCTTTAAAAAGACTTAAGAGTATGATTACAGAAATTGGACCACGACCTGCAGGTTCTGAACAAAGTAGAGCGGCTGCGAGAAAATTGAGTGAAGATTTTAAAATCTATTGTGATGATACAATTATTACAACTCATTTAACTTCTCCTGGGCGGTATTATGGTACCTTTAAGATCCTTGCCCTTGCCTCTCCGCTATTAATCTTCCTTTGTTGGATAGGTTTACCTTATATTGCTTTAGTTTGCTTTGCTTACATTGTTTATGCATTTTATAAAGAGTTCATTTGTTACAATGGTATCAAAACCGGCTCTCTGTTTCCTAAAAAAGATATTACCAATGTGCACGCAACTATTGAACCACAAGAAGAAGTGACAAATACCATTATCTTTTCAGCACATCATGATTCCGCACCAATCTTCAAGTATGATCAAAGCAATAAAACCCAATATGGATTATCGTTATATTTGCCGTTTGCTGTCTTTGCTTTAACTGGTCTTTGTGTTTTAACAATTACAATCTTAGAGAGTTTTCAACACAAGCTTTTTCATTTTAATTTGCCTTCTTTAAGTAGCTTAATTATTCTTATAATCTTTTCTCTTTTTCAAATCTGTTATGTAAAACTTTGGAGCTTTGTAACAGAGACTCACTCTCCTGGAGCTGGGGATAATCTTGTCTCTAGTTCTACCATAGTTGAGTTAGCTCATTACTTTGCGTGGAAGAAGAGAACTAATAAAGGTCTAAAGCATACGAGACTTGTATTTGTATCCTTTGATGGCGAGGAAGTTGGACTTATTGGCTCAAAAGCTTGGTATGATAAATATGCCTCCACTTTTGTTAATCCTATTAACATCAATATAGATGCTCCTTTTTCGGAGTCTGAACTGTCTTTTTTAACAAAGGATGCTAATGGGTTAGTAGAGCTAGATAATAACCTTGCAGTGCAATTAGCAGAGCAGGCTGAAAAGATGGGGTATCCATCAAAGGTTGGCCAAATTCCTTTCTTAGGAGGTGCTACCGATGCAACTTCTGCTGCTCGCCATGATATTAGAGCAACAACGCTAGTCGGAATAACTCTCGATAAAAGTGGTAAGGAACCTTATCATACTATCAATGATATGCCTGAGGCAGTATCTGAAAAGATGATAGAGCGTGTTATCTCAATTTTAATAAAGTTTGTGGAAAACAATAGTGAAGAAGTAAAAACTACTGAAAAGAAAGTGCTTTTACTAAATTCAGATACCAAGTTTAATTTAATACACTAAGGTTAGAGAAACTGAATACTCGCATTTGTAAGTTGGATTAATTCTGCTTTAAGCGTTTCATATTTAGCACTGGCAACCGAACAGGTTAAGGTAATTGCGACTTCAAAGTTCTCAGAGCAATCTGAGACTTGCGTTTCTTCTAATAAGCGTTTTATTAGAGTGTAGTAATCGTAGGAAAAACGGATTGTAAAACTAGTTTTATCTATCAAAGGCTCAGTTTTTAGTAAAGGCAGTACCGCCTTAACGCTGTCTTGATATGCTTTTACTAGTCCTCCAGTTCCTAATAGAGTTCCACCAAAGTAACGCACAATACAGACTGTAACATTAGTTATCTCACTACCTTTTAAAACTTCAAAGGCAGGACGTCCTGCTGTGTTTTTAGGTTCTCTATCATCGGAATAGGAAAAAACATCTCGGTTCTTTCCCAGTACTGCTGCATGTACTACATGAGTGGCTTGTGGATGTTCTTTTCTAATTAGAGCAACGTTTTGTTTTATTTCTTCATAGGTAGAAGTTGGAAGAGCAATTGCTATAAACTTGCTTTTCTTAACTTCAATTGAAGTCTCACAGCGCTTTAATAAAGTTTGAGTCATTCCATCCACCTATGATTTAGTTGATTATCCATTGTTGCAAGGCTAGATATAGTCTTCCCTTGCTCTGTTAAGTATAACAAGTCTTCTTCTGTTAAACAAAGAGGAGTTACAAGTTCTTTTAATTCTTTACTATTTCTGGCACCAAAGATAGTGAAATCTGCCATAGCCCTTGCCCAAGTAAGCGCTATAAGAGAGGGTGTTGTATTATATTTAGTTGCAAGAATGCATAGATTTCTTAAAAGTTCTGTAAATAAAACAGGATATGAAAGCGCATAATAGTTTTGTCTGTTATCTGTCAAATCTGCTTTAGTTTTATATTTACCTGAAAGTAAGCCCATAGCAAGTGGTGAGTAGCCTGCAAGCTTGACCTCGTTAGTCTGACACCAAAGCTGCGTCTCAGCTAAATCTTGTTGCCACAGCAAAGAGATAGCGCGTTGAAGAATATCGGGTTTGGGAAGAGTTTTTAATAAAGAGAGGGGAAAATTACTATAGCCAATTTGTTTGCAAAGGCCTTTATCTTTTAGTTCTTGTAAGGTGTCTATACACTCTAGTAAAAGTGGTGTGTTACTCGTGGGCCAATGGATAAAGATAGCCTCTAGAGATTCTCTTTTTAAGCGTTTTAAACTGATGAGTATTTTCTTTTCAAAGGAAGGAACTGGTTGAATTTTGGTGTAGAGTTTAGCCTCTTTTGGGAGCACAGAAGAGAGAAGGGTTTCTGTGTTTTGATAACTATAAGCGGTATCGAAGGTGGTAATTCCATTAGAAATTGCCGCCTTGATTACCGCTTTACTGTTATCTTTTCCTTGGTCTTGCCAGTAGCCAAAGCTACCGCCAAATTGCCAAGTTCCAAGGATTAAAGTATTAGAGTTCTTCATCCCAAGTAATTTTATGATCTAACATGGTCTTGCCATCAAAGATGAAGTATGCTTCAAATTTATGCCCTTTAAGCGCTTGAGGAAGCCATAATCTATCATCTTCCCACATATTGTCGTATGGAATTTCAGCTTTGCTAATCCAAAAAGGTCTAGCTTCTTCGCATTCTTTAAGTTCGCCTGAAAAAGTAGAAGCAAAATAAACATAGCCAATTTCTTTAAGACCATCTTTGAAGTTGAAGTGGAGTACTCCGCGGTAATCTAAAGAGGAGATATCGAGGCCAGTTTCTTCCTTGGTTTCCCTGATAGCTGCTTCCATAGCAGTTTCTTCAATTTCAATATGACCGCCAGGTGCATTAATATAGCCCTTTCCAAGTCCTTGTTTCTTTTCGATAAGTAACAGTTTGTCCTCATCTTCTACATAGGTTATTACACAACGATCGGTTGGTTCCCAATAGTCCCAATTGATATCCTCAACTTTTTCAGCTTTTGAAGATTCTATTTGTATTTTTTCTTCTTTAGTTAGTTTAGCTTCAGCTTTCTTTTGAGCCTCTTCAGGGTGTGCTTCATCATAACAAGCTGAGCAGATGTTATCATCGTAACCGATGATATGGTTATAATCTAATTTCTTACCACATTTTTGGCAGTGAAGACGATAAGGCCAGACTTTAGCTCTGAAGATAAACCCTATTAAGAATACTATTAGTAAGTCTACAAGTAAGAACCAAGGGGAAAGATTATTAATAGAGATTACAATGTTTCCAATATAAAATAACAAAAAGAGGAAAGCTATTAATATTGTAGCTAATCGTTTTTTATCCGAATGACGTAGTTTTCTTTGGGACATGTTAACCAATAAGATTATGATTAAAGACCAAGTAAAGTTATCGCTAATAAATTTTATCATATGACTACTTTAAAGAAGGAATGTAATCAATGCAAGAGAAATTATTAAGCTCTACTATTTTTTATAGTGTAGTTTATTGTTTTTTTGGAAAAAGTATTTGACAGTAGCTTGTGTTTTTAGAGCTTGATAAATACATACCTTTAAATGAAATAGATATGGATTGTAGTTTGCAAAAACTTGTTGTGCCGTTTTACTTTTTTTATGTTTTATTTAATAACACTTTTTAGCTACAAAAAAGTTTAGTTTAGATTTATACTAAGTATATTTGAGAGGTGTTTTATGGATATAGCAAAGTATATTGATCATACTATTCTAGCGGCCGATGCAACAACTGAAAAAGTTGTTAAAGTTTGTAATGAAGCAAAAGAGTATAAGTTTGCTTCAGTTTGTGTAAATAGCGTTCACGTTCCATTGTGCGCTCAGTTATTAGCAAATACAGGTGTTAATGTTTGTACAGTTGTAGGTTTCCCTTTAGGCGCAATGTCTACAGCAGCTAAAGCTTATGAAGCTCATCAAGCGGTTCTTGATGGAGCAACAGAAGTTGATATGGTTATCAACGTTGGTGCTTTAAAAGACAAGAACTATGATTTTGTTCGAGAAGATATCAAGCGCGTCAAAGAATCTTGTCAAGGAAAGCTTTTAAAAGTAATCATTGAAACTTGTCTCTTAACAGATGAAGAAAAAGAGATTGCTTGTAAGCTCTCAATGGAAGCTCAAGCAGATTACGTTAAAACTTCAACAGGATTTTCCAAAGGTGGTGCTACCGCTGAAGATGTTGCCTTGATGAGAAGAGTAGTTGGGGAAAGACTAGGTGTTAAAGCTTCTGGTGGTATTAGAGATTTTGAAACTGCCATGAAGATGATTAAGGCTGGTGCTTCTCGTTTAGGGTGTTCTGCAGGTATTGCCATTGTTAATGGAGAAAAGAGCGATGCCGCGTATTGAGGCTGCTGAAAGCGATAAGAGTTTTTTAAAATCGCTGGGTTTTCCAGTGTTGTCAGTGCACGATACTTTTACCCATTTTGATTTCACCCTACCTGGTCGTAGGGTGCTTTTAATTGGGCCAATGGGATCGGGAAAAACTGAGTTTGCTGCAAAAGTGTGGAAAGATGCAGAAGTGGCTAAAAGAAAAGGTGAGGGTGTCAAACAACTCACTAGTACAGGAGTTGCAGATAGGCGTAACGTCTTCTTTATTCGCTCTGTACTAGATAAAGCACGATTTACCGATTATCCTGAAGATGCTTTAGCATACCGTACCGGTTATGTACGGTGTGGTGAAAATATTGCCTATATTGCAAATTCCTTCGACTTTGAAGCTGTAATAAAAGCCAATCCTACTGTAGGTACTTACATAATTGATGAAGCTTCTTTCTTTGATGAAAGACTTGTCTATGTGGTTAGAAACTACTCCTTAGAAAATGGCGTTATGTTTATATTCCCATCTTTGGTTCTTAATTTTAGACGCGATTTATTTAATAATACTGCACGACTTCTATTAGATATTGCCACCGATGTAATACCACTAACCGCCTACTGTGAAGCTCAAGAATGTTTGTCCTCTGCATTTTATACCTATCGATATTACCTAGTAGATAACAAAGAATGCCCAGCACTTTATTTTGACCCCTTAATTATTGTCGGGGGTGATAAGATAAAGAATAATGAGAGTGAGCCAAATTATGCCTCTCGCTGTGATAAGCATCACTACCTTCCTGGTAAAGAGTATACTTTCTTTACGCTAAAGCCCTTAGGAGAACAAGCGTCTCTTGGAAATGAGAAACCTCTATTAGAAGAACTTAGGAAATTGAAGGAGAAGTCTTCGGATTCTCTATTAGCTTTAAATTTAAACGCTCGTTATAAAAAAGAAAAGGATGGAGAAATATATTTAAATTCACTTCTTCCAAGTTTTATAGCTGAAAAAGCCTTGTGTTATTTATTTGTAGAACAAAATGTAATTTCTGAAATTTTGCTACAGCAATTTGCAAGTTCGCTTAAGTTAGATACTAAATATATGGAAAAAGTTTTAGCTGAGAATAAACGTCCATTTTCATTTGAACAACCACTATTGTGGTAATGGAGAGAATTATGAGTACTCATATAGGTGCAGAAAAAGATGCAGTAGCTTCTAAGGTTTTATTACCAGGAGATCCTTTGAGAGCTGAGTATATAGCAAAAACTTATTTAAAAGAGGTTGTTTGTTATAACAAGGTTAGAGGAATGTATGGTTTTTCAGGTCTTTATAAAGGAGAGAGAGTTAGTATTCAAGGAAGTGGAATGGGTATGCCTTCCTTTTCTATCTACGCAACTGAATTGATAACCTTTTATGGAGCAAAGCAACTGATAAGAATTGGAAGCTGTGGTTCTATAAACCATGAGGTAAAACTTAAAGATTTAATTCTTACAACGTCCTCTCATACAGATAGCGGGATGAATAGAGAACGTTTTGGTACAATTTCTTTTGCTCCAACTGCAAGTTTCTCCCTTTTAAAGAAAGCTGATGAGAAAGCACAAGAGTTAAAAGTGCCTTACCATTTAGGTTCGGTTTTTACCTCTGATCAGTTTTATGATGATAGAGCAGAAGAGAAGAATACACTACTTCAACGCTATGGTACTTTAGCTGTTGAGATGGAAAGTGCAGAGCTTTATACGCTTTGTAGTCGATATGGCGTAGAGGGATTATCTCTTTTAACAGTATCAGATCATATTCTAGAAGAGACTGCTTTAAGCTCTGAAGAGCGACAAATTGGGTTTAACCAGATGATAATGGTTGCTCTTGAAACTTTAGTTGGTTGAAAAAAAAGAGGCTGTTAGGATTGTTAACAGCCTCTTCGTCTTTTGATTGGAAAATTATTTGACCAAGTGGATTGCGAAGCCACTGAGTTCCTCATTAAAATAGCAAACCTTCATTAAACCTTTGTTATCGAGTTTTACACTGTCTTTTTTAACAGTAAAACCTTGTTTTCCCATGTAGTAAACAGTTCTTTCAAGATCGTAGCACTTGTAAGCGATATGACCATTCTTTCCAAGAAATTGTTTTGGAAGAATTTCAATTGTTTTATCCATGAAAACAGAAGAATTGCCACGGTTGATGCTCATACCAAATTTGGCAAAGCCTTCGATAGATTTTTCACTTTCTTCTTCATTAGGGTTGTTAATTCCAATGTGGAGGAATTGTAAGCCTTGAAGTTTAACAACAGCATCTTTACAAAGCCTGGTAATCTCTTCCCAGTTATTATCATTGATTAAGCTATCTTTAACCATCCAGCTACCACCAATTGCTAATACATTAGAAGCTGAAGCATAAGAGCCAAGATTATCTTGGTTAATACCACCAGTTGTCATAAACTTAACATTAGGAAAAGGGCCTGCAAAGTTCTTTAACATACCAACACCACCAGAAGCTTCTGCTGGGAAGAACTTTAATACTGACAGTCCCATATTGATAGCTTTTTGAATTTCACTAGGAGTGCAAAGACCTGGAACCACTGGAATGTTATTAGCTAAACACCATTTTACAGTCTCTTCATCAAAACCTGGGGAAACGATAAATTTAGCACCAGCTTTTACAGCTTTTTCAGCAGTTTCTGGATTTAATACAGTGCCGGCACCGATTAACATTTGTGGAAAAGCTTTGCTCATTAAAGAAATAGATTCTTCAGCTGCTTCTGTTCTGAAAGTAACTTCTGCGCAAGGAAGACCTCCGTCGATCATAGCTTTTGCTAAGTTAACAGCTTTGCTAGCATCGTCGATTTTAACAACAGGTACTATTCCTAAATTGTGAAGCTCTGTAAACATATCTGACATATTTTTACTCCTTATTATAAAAATGAAACATTGTTTCAATAATTCTTGACTGTATTTATTTTACCGTATATTATGAACTTGTCAAGTTAAACAGGAGGAAATTTTTTATGTCTAACAAATATGTTACTTTCGGGGAGATCATGCTCCGCTTAAAAAGTCCAGGAAGAGAACGTTTATTTCAATCCCCAGCATTAGAAGCTACTTTTGGTGGTGGAGAAGCTAATGTTTCTGTTTCTCTTTCAGTTTTCGGTGAAAAAGCCGCTTTCGTTACTGCTGTACCAAAACAAGCTGTAGGTGAAGCTTGCGTTAGAGAACTGATGAAATACGGTGTAGATACTTCAGCTATCAAACAAGTTAATGGTGGAAGACTAGGAATTTACTTCTTAGAAACAGGTGCTAACCAAAGACCTAGCTTAGTCGTATACGATAGAGCTGAATCTTGTATTGCTCAAGCAAAACCGGAAGATTTTGATTTTGCTTCAATTCTTGAAGGTGCTACTTGGTTCCATACCACCGGTATTACTCCAGCTATCAGCCAGAGTGCAGCAGATTGCGCCTTAGAAGCTATGAAAGCTGCTAAGAAGGCAGGTGCTACAGTATCTATCGATTTAAACTATAGAAAGAAACTTTGGAACTATGGAAAAAAAGCTCCAGAAGTTATGAGAGAATTAGTTAAATATGCTGATGTTATCATTGCTAACGAAGAAGACATTCAAAAATGTTTAGGTATCGAGGCAGATTCTGATGTAACAAGTGGTGAATTAAATACAGATGTTTATAAAGTTCTTACTGAGAAAGTAAAAGCAGAATTCCCTAATATTTCAGTTGTTGCTGTAACTCTTAGAGAGTCAAAATCTGCAGATACTAATGGTTGGTCCGCAGCTTTATCTGGAAAGACTGGTTTCTATCTTTCACGTCACTATAATATTACTGATATTGTAGATCGTGTAGGTGGTGGTGATTCCTTTGCTGCCGGCATTATCTATGCACTCTCTCATTTTGAAGATGAAAACTATTGTATCAACTTTGCCGTTGCAGCTTCTTGCTTAAAGCATAGTATTGAAGGTGATTTTAACCTTACAAGACTTTCAGAAGTTGAAGCTTTAGCAAAAGGTGATGGTTCTGGAAGAGTTCAACGTTAATAAGATACTCTTTTAGTGATAATTTATGCATATTTTTATTATTTACATTGGGTTTTTTTAAAATATGGTAGAATGTATCATATAATATGAAAAAGTGTGGTAGGAAATAATATGCAAAGAGAGTTATTAGAATCCTTGGCTATGAATTTTTGGGGACGAGTAGATAATACCCAAAAGCAGTTTGGCATTACTCTTCAAGAGTTATGTAGAAAGGCTAAAGTTAATTATGGCACCGTTATGAATAAACGTAGCCAAGGAAAATTACCCAATTTAGAAGTTGCTTATGCAATTTCATTCGTTCTAGAAAAAAGTCTAGATTGGCTTTTGAGGGGAAAAGAAACTGAAGTAAAGAAAGGTTATGTTTGTGACGATGAAAGTTTACTTCAGATAATCTACAAATTATCTGCAGCAAATAAACGTCAGTTAGATGCAATTAATCTAATTTTGGGGGTTAAGGATTAACCCTCAAATCCTAGAATTTTACTAATCATTAATGTACAGTTTTTAATTTTTGCTATATTGTTAGCTGTTTCATTCTTTTCGAATCTGAAAATTGGCCAAGAAACAGATAAGGCCGCAATGACATTGCCTGTGTAGTCAAAGATAGGACAAGCGATGCAAATTACATTTTCTTCATGTTCTTCATTATCCATTGACCAGCCCTGAAATTTTATTCTATTTATTTCATCTTTTAGAGCTTCTTTTGTTCGTAAGGAATTCTTAGTAAAAGGCTTAAGTGGGTTATTTAATAGATATTCATCAAATTCTTTTTCTTTCATTTGAGAAAGAAAGATTTTGCCAATTGCTGTGCAATAGAGAGGAATCACTTTACCAATTCTAGAATACATTCTAAGGGTGTAAGAGGATTCCTCTTTTAATACGTAGATGGCTGTCTCTCCATCTTTAATACCCATATGAACAGTTTCTCCAAAATTATTACATAACTCTTTTGCATAAGGTCGTACTGTATTTATTAAATCAGTATGTTTTAAAGCTTTTGAACCAACAGAAAACATTTTTAAAGTAAGACTATATTGATCTGAAATGTCGCGATTAACATATCCAAGAGAGATCAAGGACTGAAGAAATCTAAGTAAAGTAGCTTTTGGGATATTAGTGGTTTTTGAGAGTGATTCTAAATTAATTCTTTCAATATTACTTAAAGTTTCAAGAATTGTAATTGCTCTATTAACACCACTAACTTGTTTTTCATTATTATCTTGTTCCATAAAACTATTATACCTCTATAAATATATTAATTAATAAATTCGCTTAGCACAATAAAAATAACAGACGATTACATTCTTGTGGTAATTGAGAACAAAAAGGCTTCAATCATTTCATCTTCACTTTCTTCTTTTCCAAACTCATAGTTTAGAATAGGGGAAAGAATTAAAGGCGAAAGAGTTGAGGATAAATCAAGAAGGAAATGAGAATTTATTATCTTTTCTTCTCGCTCTTCATCTGTGAAATAAATATTAAGTCCTTTCTTAATTTCGCCACCACCATTAATAATGTTCTGAATTCGTGATTTCCCTAAAAGATTTAGATAATTCATTTCTTTTTCAAGTTGGTTATTAGCGCAATCTTTAACCTCTTTTACCCATTTTGAAGTATATAATGTTGGGTCTGCAAATTTAGCCTTTAAAATAGGTAGGCTCTTGGAAAGCGGTGTTGCAATATCTACTATTACAGAAACTCCAAGTTCGATCAATTTATCAATTGCACAACCTACAATGTGGTTGTAATAAAGATTATCTGTCTTGCCATAGATTTCCAAGACTAAGGAACTCAAAGGGAAAGAAGTTTTTTTACGGTGTAATATGGTAGCTTTCAACTGGTTATAAGCGTTTTGCCCATCTTTAAGACTAACAGAATTAAAACTGATTATGTTTTCTTGGTTTTCTAAGTTAAAACCTAAGACTAAGGCACTTGTGAGATTAGGATGCTTAATTATTGATTCAACTTTTTCTTGCGCTTTAGCAACAATAATTTTTGCATCTTTATCGATTTCTTTTGCAAGAGACAGATGTGCTTCATCTGTAATAATAACCAGTTCTTTTTTTAAACCTGTTTTACCATAGTTGTCAAAAGCTGAAATTCTAGGTGCATAGTTCATCCATTTTTGAGATTCTACTTGAATTTCAGCTTCTTGTTGTTCTGCTATAGTTGTAGCTAATTCTTCTAAGTTTGGTATCTCTTGGGTGTAATTATAGGAAGATAAATATTCGCCAGGTTTAATATCACTTAAGGCTTTACCGATAGGGTATCCGCACTTATAGATCAATTCGCCTTCTTTTATAGGCGTTAAAGAAATCTTCTTACCTGGTTGAATTTCGCCTTTAGCGGTGATGATGTTTCCATCAAAAGGGATAACATCCCCTTTCATGATTGTTAAATTTGCAATGGCAACATTATCGCCTTTATTGATTTGTGTAATAATTGGAATACTCATAATATAAACTTAGGATACAGTTTTTTACACATTTATGCAAATTGTACAAAACTTAAATAGCTTTCTATTTTATTGCAACTTATGGTAAGCTTGAAGAGGATTCTCTTAAAAGGTGCGTGGAGGGCTAAAGATTAATGAAATTTCTATGTGTTTCAGATGATACAGATGTCTTAATATATTCGCCTACAAGTAAAGAACGCTATAAAGATGTGGATTGCGTGTTAAGCGCAGGAGATCTTCCGATTCGCTATTATGATTACATGACTACAATACTTGGTAAAGATTTATATTATGTTTATGGGAACCATAATCTAGAATACTTTAAACAGAATATGGGCCATTCTGGTGCTTCAGATATGATTAATGTTGGAGCAAACGGTAAAATTAATTTAGAAAATACCAGTACTAATGGTGGTGGTACCATTATAGATGGTAGTTGTGTTTACGATAAAAAGAATGACTTAATAATAATGGGGCTAGGTGGCTCTATGTTATATAACTATGGACAAAGCCAATATTCAGAAAAACAAATGAAGACTCGTATTTTGCGACTCCTTCCAAGGCTAATCTATAATAAGCAACGTTATGGTCGTTATGTGGATATTTTGATAACTCATGCACCTCCAAGAGGAATAGGGGACGGAGAAGATTTATGCCATAGAGGCTTTGAGTGTTTTCTTTCTTTTATGGAAAAATATAAACCCAAATATCTATTACATGGACATGTTCATTTAATAGATGAAAATACACGTAGGGAAACTAAATATTGTGAGACCACAATAATAAATATTTATAAGAATTACATTTTAGAAGATGATTCGTTGGGAGTAAGAAAATGAGTATGACTGATAATACGCAAAGTAGTGATGACTTTTCAAAAGCTAGAACACGTGCACTTTTTCAGCGATTGCTTAAAAACTTGCAGTGGAAAAATGCAGATTTACTGTCCCTTTATGAAGTGACTCGTATTATAAAACCTAAAGAAGAAACCTATGAAGGAATGAAAACTATAGATGTGGATAAAATTGTTGGTTCAGAAGGACGTTATAGAGATTTTACAGCTGCCTTTTATCCTAGAAAAGAAATGCTTAGAGGTCGCTGGGAAAGTATAGACCGTGCGCATTACTCAAGTGTTATTCTGCCTCCAATTTCAGTTTATGAAATTAATGGAGTTTATTTTGTCAGAGATGGAAACCATAGAGTCTCTGTTGCCAAATCTCAAGGGGTAAAATTTATTGATGCTGAAGTTGTAAAACTTGATAGCCAAATTAAATTAGAACCTGGTCTTACAATGAAAGAATTGAAGCATAGGGTTGTTATGTATGAACGCAATATGTTTTTAACCCAATATAAGCCAACCTATTTACCAATGGGGGAGATTGTCTTTACTTCTCCTGGTGCTTATCCTGAAATGGTTAACCATATTCTGGTCCATAAATATTATATTAACCAAGGGATAAAAGAAGAAATTCCTTTTGCTCAAGCCGCTAAGAGTTGGTATGAAAATGTTTACGCCCCAATTGTAGATGCAATAAGAAGCCATAAATTGCTGTCTTTGTTTCCAGGGAATACCGAAGCTGATTTATATTTATGGCTTGTAAGACGCTGGGATGATGTGAAAAGGGCAAAAAAGAATATTACCATTGATGAGGTTGCTCAAGAATTTGAGGATGAAAATAAACCAAAAAAAATCAGCAGAAAACTAAAATACATAGTTGATCTGCTGAAGAAAAATTAATTTGCTAAATAGGTAGCAAGAGTGTCTACATAAGTATCAATAACAGGTTCTAGTTCGCCGGAAGGTCGAATTAGGTTATTGTTTTTTCCTTCTAGGTGAACAATACCTGCAACTGGTTGGTTCTTAAGATTTAGTTCTTGGTGAACACCAAATGGAATATGTATCATACCCATATTTTGTCCCCAATAGAGCATGGAATCTAAAGCATGTGAGCCTTCACAAATTGAATGTGCACAACTTGTAAAGCAACCAAACAACGTTCCAGCAAGGCTTCTATCTTCTGAAAGCTCAAAGGTTGTATCTAGAAATGCCTTCATTTCTGCAGTCATGTTACCAAAACGTGTGGGAGCTCCTAGAATAATCATATCCGATTTCTTTAAGAGTTCTTCTGTAGCAAGAGGAAGAGCAAGAATATCTTCTAAATAATCATTAGCAGAATCTTCCTGGTTAGCCCAAATATGCAAATCTGCATCCTCGACCCGATATAGTCTAGCATCTATACCTTTCGCTTTTAGCTTTTCTTGAAGACAAGAACCTAAAATAAAAATGTTACCGCTGACAGAATGAATGATAATTGAACATCTACTCATTGTTGCCTCCTGCCTTTATTGTAACACATAGCTAGCACCAAGCAGTGAAAATATTTTTTATTTCTTTTACAAAGACCTGTTGTTCGTAAACTTGGGATAATACCGCTTCACAAAGTAAGTCTTTTTTATTTCCATCATGAATAATTTCCCCTTTTTTCATGATTATCACACGATTACATTCTGGTGGTATTTCTGATAACTCATGAGTTACTAGGATAATTGTTTTACCTTCTTGGGCATATTGACTTATCAGTTTTCTTAAGCTACTGCGAGTAGGGAAATCCAAAGTATTTGAAACTTCATCAAGTATTAAGGCTTCGGGATCATGAACCGCGGCACGAGCAAGAATTACTTTTTCAGCTTCTCCTGAGGATAATGAATTCATGTATTTGTCTTTTAAATAGAGAATGCCTATCTTTTCCATTTCATGTAATGCTCGATTTTTTTGTTCTTCTGTAACTATGTGATGAAAATCTAAACCATAAGAGGAAAACAAACCAGAAATAACAACTTCTAGAGCTGAGTAGGTTGTGTTACATGCGTCTAGTAGAGAAGGGGAAACAATACCAAGCTTTGCTCTAAGCGCTAGTAGTGGTATTTTTTTATCCCCACAATAGGAATAAGAAAATTCATCTAAGGCTAGTGGATGGATTTCTTTTGTTAAGATTTTTAATAGTGTAGATTTCCCTGCTCCGTTTGGTCCTATAATAGCAACATGCTCTCCTTTTTGAATGGAGAGCGTGATATCGTTAACAATTAAATTGCCGTTGCGTCTAACAGAGGCATGCTTTAAATCAAACATAAGTGATTATTAAGCTCTACCCATTGCTACTTTTTGGAAATTATCCTCAGAGAAAGAATCTTCAGCTTCTTTTTGGATAGTATTTAAAAGCATTAATATCATAGCAACTGCTAAGTCAATTTGACCTTCTGAAATTGCGTTGATTAAATATGTATAATCGCGACTGCGTTTTTCTCTTTCAGCAGCTTCTACTTTACATTTAGAAAGACAAGTTCTCATTACATCTTCAAGTGAAATATAAATAGCAGATAAAATTGTGTTGTCTGCACCTTCAAAAAGGTATTCAAGAATTTGAACTTCAGTTGCAGCAAATTTTAAAGGTTCTTCTATGTAGGAGAATAAGTCGTTGATGGAATGTCTGGTTCTCATAATCAATTCACTATGGTCTTCTCTTTTTGAGGTGATTAAGCGAACTGCATTTGTTGCAAAGCTGGTTA
>CAYYEN010000004.1:0-10685 GCA_964470795.1 uncultured Spirochaetaceae bacterium
ATTCGATTTTACGTTTACGATCGCTTTCAGGAATTCTTAAATAATCCTCATATGCTTGTTTAGTAGCTTCATACATTGCAGAAACTTCTTCGAACTTTTCAACCTTTCTATCATATGAACGCATCAACACAGCATTGAAGAATGATATAGGATTAATCTCCTTAGCACTCCTGAATATCTTTGGAATAATATTGAGACCCTTTACAATAACATCAGCAACCTTATCAGCAAGCTCAATAACACCTTCCTGATGGAATGTTGCATATTCATTATATGTAACACGAAGATATTCATCAACCTTTTTATCCAGATCATCGTTGAATGCTTTAATGAACCAACTCATGTCTTCACGACGTGAACGTTTGTCAGGTTTATACACAAGACCCTTATCGGTTGCTTCTGTTGATGCATATATTCTCGCAAGCTCACCAACAAGAACACGATATCCGACAGTGAATAATGCAGTGAATGTGGAGTTACGTTCATCAGGTTTATTCAGATATGCCATGACCATCTGGGGGAAGATTGGTCTATGGAGTGACAAGAACATGGTCTTTATTTCCTTGGCATCATTTGCAGGGAACTTTTTCAATGTTGAAAGATTGGCAATCTGTTTGTCGATCTCTTTATACATTGGAACCTTTCTAATGTCACCTTTGCATTTGAATTCGTCACTACTCTTATTAGAATATATTTCACCCAGGACTTTAATGATATTCTGCATATCATCGATTTCCTGTTGTGTTGGTTTACGTTTAAACATATTTTATTCCCTCCTTATCCAAGTAATTTAAAGATGTCTCTGGTCTTAGAGCCAGCGGTTGACAACTCTGCAAGCTGTTTGTTTACAGATGCAAGTGAATGAACCTCATAGTCGTCATGGTTATCAGGAAGAAGAATCTTGATTGATTCTGCATCTGTGTCGATAACAACCATTGCGATCAAGAAAAGCTCCTTACACAGTTTGGTTGCAGTATGACCATTCAACAGATCAATGCCGGTTTTTGCTTTAACATTGACTACGTCATTTGATGATATTACCAATGTTGAATTTGGGATAACACCAAAGTCGAAGTCATCTTCGATCTGTGATTTAACAACACTCCATGTGATGTTCTTGCCCTTAATAGCAGCCTTTGTTGGAGCATCACCTGTCATGTGTGCAAGTTCGTACAGACGACGATACCATTTACGTTTTGGATCACGGCTATCAACAGCAGTCTGTTTCTTCTGTTTAACCTTGAAGACGATGTCACGGAAGAATTTAAGTTCACCTGCACGCCACTTTGCCTTACGTGCAATCTTGTTCATTTCCTTCAAAGGATATTCTGCAACATCCGGAAGTGTGTCAGCATCAATGATACGATTGTATGTTTTAACCGCAACAACATAATTGATTGCCTCGGACAATGCACCTGTTTTATCCTGAACATGGAACTGAACATTCATCATGAGAGGTTTCATTGTATTGAGTTTTTTGATCTTTGATTCATCAAGCATCTCAGGAGCTTTAACAGAATATTTGAACTTGAGGTCACGTTTCCAATCTTCTGCACGTTCTCTTTCACGTATTTCATCAGTTTGGCGTTCACGCTCTTTAGTATGCTCAAACTTATCACTTTCAAGTTTATCACGTTTATCGGCACGAGCTTCATCGCGAGTATCCTTACTCTTCTGATAGTTGAACTTGTCAACCGCAAGATTATACTCCTTGTCGGCATCATCGATTTCTTTTTTAAGTTTTCTCAAACTTTCCATTTCGTTTGCACGATTTTTACTTTCTTTCAATGCTTCTTTGGCGTCATCGATCTCTTTTTTGTAATCGTTTAACTGATTCTCATAATTTGCCAATGTTGCAGCATCGATACCACGTTGTTCAGCGGCGTCAGCACGTTTGGCTTCACGATCTGCTCTGGCGGATGCACTGGCAGCTGTCTTACTAAAGTAATCTTTTCTACTATTAGCATCACTCAGGTCGTCTTTAAGATCCTTGATATGTTTCGAAGCGTTTTCAAGTTTTTTGGTGAGTCTTTCGATCTCATAATCTTTAGCATCTTGCTCCTGGAAGTAATGATCAAACTCAGACAATGGACGTTTGTTGTAGTATTCAACAATAACCTTTCCGTCACGGTCCTCGATACTCATCATGTCGAATTCCAATGAATCACCATTTTCCATAACAACTTCGTTATGTACAGCATCATGAGCATAATCCATGTCAGTATACTCAACATATCTGTTAGTATCAGATTGGAACTTTGCGAATGGTGTTTTGTTACGAACCAATGATTCATCGACGATTGGATTCAGACTGAGTGCACTCTGAAGATATGATGCATAAATCTGTTCCAACAGTGATGATGTTGCAGTTGCATAATCTAACTGGACGGATGATGAAATGAATACGGGGAACTCAAACAAGTTTCCTTTGGCTGCTGCTATAATAGATTTACCGGTCGAACGATATGGTTCACTGGCAGCATATATGCCTTTACCAACCTTTAAAGATTGATCATATGCTTGACCAGCAACATTATATGCTCTGTTAGCAGTATCTTTAATAGCCATTTAAATCAACTCTCTTTCTGTAAATATTATTAAAATATAATGGGGAGAAATTCTCCCCATTAATCAAGACGCATTACTTTGCGTAATGCTTTAGGTACTTTATCCATGTATTCGATAGTAACTTCATAACGTGGCGTTGATGAATAATACTTGTTGGTATGTGATTCGATTATCAATCTATCATCTTCAAGTATTCCAACCTTACCACGTTTTTCATTATGGGTCATCATATCAAACACGGCTTTGTCAAAGTTATCAACATCACCGATATTTCCCCATGGTCTTATATATCCGTGTTCAGCAAGGAACTTCTGACTCTTGGTCAAGCTTGATGGAATTGGCATAAAAATGTCAACCTTGATTTTGCATGGTGTTGTTATAAACAATCCATTCAATGTTGGACGAACAACATCATTGAAGAATTTCGCATTCTTTGCCGCCCCAGGTACATACACACGATATCCAGATAAACGTGGACGATGTGATGGCACCGGAACTGTCGGTATTGTAAATGATACAGATTTCCATTTTATTCGTTTATATACACCAATAAAACTTAATACCGTATTTTTTACTGTTGTTGATAATTCATCGATTTCTGTTATTATACTCATACTTCACCCTTAGTTTGCATAGATTCTGTAATATATCAGAATCTCCCAATCAGATTGGATTGGCAATGAATTGAACGTATAATATGTGATCAGTTTGATACGTTGTGCTTCATCAGTGATTTCCTTGTCAGAAACATTGTATGCAGCAACATCGACATATTCAACAAACTTATCTGTTGAATACTGATAGGCATGTTCTGGTGCTGGACCATATAATGCATTGACTTCGATGTTGGATGAATCAGATAATGCAGTAACCAATGATTCATAATCCAAACGTTCACTATCGGGAGAATCGATAATACTCATCATTGTTTGTAAGAATGCGACAATATGAGTTTCACTTATGTCACCCAAAGTGGTTGTAAGAATTGTATTGATTTCAGTTGCCAACAAACGAACCTTTTCATCGGTCTCTTCTGTTGTTTCTGATGTTGCACTGAAGATGAGTTTGATCAACTTTTGTACATGTGTTTTATACAGAGTCTCAACAATACTGATTACACCAGGAATTGTATCAAATGCAACCAGACCAAGTTCATTGATCTGTGCCGTTCCAGTATTACCATCATGATTGAAATATGCAACACAATCATTTTCATCCAATGATAAATGACACTGTACATATGTTTCAATACGATTTGTTTTACCCTGACCATTTGATGCGTTTGGTCCAAGGTCATTCTGTGTAACCGGATCTACATAATCCCAACGTTCACCATCTTTCCACCATGAATGATAGATATGTGGTGTTTCATCAAATTTCTTGATGTAGTATGCTTTCACATTACCAGTTGATGATGCTGATGGTCTGTAGATTCCAAGATACTTGTTGGATTCCTGGGGTGATAATGCATTGAGATCTGTGGTTTCTCTAAATGGGATTGCATTACGCAGTTTCATGAATGAATAATTTGTATTCTTTGCGGTGATTGCATCTTCTGCCGCGCCACCATTACCAATCATGAATCCCTGGATAAAATGTGTGTCTGCAATGTTCTGCACCATCTGAGTGTATTTATCAACAGCCACACCAATTCCCATCTGGTCATCATTATTCAAATCAGGAATAATGATTGTTGAATCCTGACCCATATCATCTGCGTCACTACCAGGACCATGATATGAATCAAGATACAGACCAAACATTTTCATCAGTATCCACTGGTAACCAGAGATGGAGATAACGTTCTTACTTTTCTCATGAAGAACAGTTTCACCAGTGTTTTTATTTCTGCGATAAATGCTGATTTCTCCCATGAGTCCATGTGTATCATGAACTTCCATGGAATCCTCAAACAATATCGCGCTGTCGTTCTTGTTCATTTATATACCTCCTTAATCGATAATTGAACCATCTATGTGGTACCATCCCGTCCATGTACCGTTGGATTTATATCGCATGTATACAATACCTTTCTTTTCCATAGAATATAATTTCTGAATATAGTATGAATCAGGTATCACGACAACATGTTCAATACGGAATACACCTAAACCATTGGTTGGTCGATTTTCTATTGAATCTGTGACATCTGCAGGAGCATAATAATTACCAACAGTCAGATTATTTAAATCGAAACCGTTTTTCAATTTTTTGATTTCATAATCTGCTTCAAGTGTCAGTTTACCATCTTTATCAAATGCCAAACCCGCACCAATGTTGATTGCAATTCCACCTTGTTGTGTCACAGTAACATTACCATTACTATCAGCACTCATGGCTTTTGCAACATATGTGTTTGTTAATCCCTTGGATGTATCTATAGGAGATATAAGTTTTCCATCTGGATCAAACATCAAAGAATCATTTTTCAAACCGATAAGTTTCTGACGATATACAGATGATGAATCACCAACATCTGAAGCTTTGATTCTGATGATCAACGCATTTGGCGTGGAAGTATCTTCAGTACCATCAGAAGACCATGTTTGGTTACCACTGATACCAAGACCCAGACCATATTTTGTATTGACATATGCAGACAAAGGCACAAACTTTCCAGTTGGTGTTGCAGTCTTTATCAAGTTTACAACCGGATGAAGATTACTCATCATATCAATATCATGATATGTTGCAGTATTAACATTCAATGACAACTTTGGTGCTGTTGTATCTTCGGTAAATGTGAATGATGGATCCACATTCAACATCAGATTTCCATTTTCTGGATCTGTTGTATCGGTTATCAAACCTTTACCAACTTTGATTTGCAAACGATTTTGTTCATTGATTTCAATGGTTTTATCATCGACACGAACACATACTTTACCACTATCATCGAATCGTACACCGTAATCAGTTGAGACTTCGTCTGAATAATATGCTCCACGAATCTCTAAACCGGCACCAACGTTAACCATCAATCCACCGGATGTTGGTAATGATTCCATCATCTCATTAGACAATTCATCAGTTGAATTGATGTACATTTCGTCTTTATCCAGTTTACCAAACATCTCATGATCGATTTTTGTTGTTGCATCGACGATACGTAAACCGGACATATTGATCAAATACTTCCGATTCTCATATGGATCAGATGCCGTACCATAACGGTTCCATTGTTTTACAACCTTAAATGTGTTCACTCCTACGTATGAAGGTAAATCTTTTTCATATGTTGGATAAGTATATGGTAATGCAGCGTGCCAGTTTACCGCATATTGTGAATATCCACTATATCCACTTGAAGATGAACATAAGTTATGTGGTATAAGACATAACGACATATCAGTCATTACAGTAAGACCACCAGAAGAATTTTGTGAGTTACTCATTACATTGGTAACACCACCAGGAAGAACCGCAACACGTTTCATACGGTTTGGTTCAACCAGACTATCACCGGATGAATCAACAATACGTGCGGATTTACCATCTTCACGATATTCACCCCAGTTTTCAGCAATTGCCAAACCGGATACATCGATCGGATCATTGATGACACCATTTGCATTGAAATGACCTTTACGGGTTTTTACATCAATAACATCACTGAATTTGTCAGAATGGAATTGTTCATCGTATGTCTTAAACTGGAGACTATTGCCAATCAATGGGCGTATCGAATTAAATTCAATAATGTATGGTAAATCTGAATTTGTGCGGTTTGGTGCAGATAAAACTCGACCAATGCACATGCCACGTTTCATCATTTTAAAATCAGTACCTTCAGGCTCCTGATATTGTGCGTGGATGAAATATGTATCATCCTTGATGAATATTTGTAATCCTTCCGCAGTGGATGTATTTTGAATGCTGACATATGAGTCACCACCAAGATCAACCGGTTTCGGGAATCCTGAATTTGCATCATATGGACTCTTATAACGAAGGATTGGTTTAGTAGGATATAATTTACCATCAGCAGGAATCTCAGGTTTTAACGTAGTATCAAATGGTTCACAATATAACAAATCTACTGCAGAGACAGGACCTTCAAATTTACCACCCACGATTGCAGTTACAGTAAATTTGATTTTCAACTGTGGATCATCTATATCGATGATATCACCAACACGATAACGATCACCCGAATGTGGGTATGTTGGATGGTCATCATTACGTGTGATTTCGATGTACTCTTTTTCTGAATTTAATGTATACAGCGGTCCATCGGTTGTACGATAATCTTTAAAGTTACAAACAAGAGTATCATTTTTATGAATCCCTGATGGTTTTGATTCAGTATGATTCAAATAAAAATCGTTACCAAGTTCATTGCCATCAACATAAATTGTACATGTTGGATGTGATTCTTCAGTTTCGGGATCTCTTGCATATGGTGACAACAAGCCACCTTCATAGTTGACTTTTCCATTTTCAGTTGTACCATCAACTTCACCGTATATTCCATCATAGAAATGGAGTACACCACCGATCATGGATTTGTCGATTTTCAAACCATTCTTTTCATATTCACCATCACGCTTAACATACAATGCATCTTCTTCAGATGATATCTTTACGCGCAGTTCACCGGTTTTCATATCTGGATGATCAACGTCGTCAATTGTGTTTTTGTATATCAATGATTCATCCGTCATTCCGATACCGTTTATTGGTAATGCATTATATGTTAATGATTCACCAGTCTGGTCTAACACAATACAACCAATGTACGGACGTGTATCGATGGTGTCCCATGTTTCTACATAGAATGGCGCATATAAATCATCCATGTTATGTGCATTCAAACATGCATCCAAACCACTTTTATCACGGAATAATTTGATCTGTTTGTAACCAAATACTTTGGTCAGTTCATCAATAACCCATGATTTTATATCATTGAATGAAACATTGTCAACATTCTCCAGACCAACATCTGATGAATCCAATACAACTATACCACTTCTACCATTGACCGAGTTAACATTTCTTGCAAGTTTATTATTGATTGCCGCCCATATACGTTCAATGGTTTCATTCAAAGACGTTCCAGATTGATCATCATTAACTGATACAGTGTTCGTATTAGGATAAATATCTTCATTTACAACACTATCACCAACGATCGTTTCTCTTGAAAGTTGAACTTTATCATCCATATTATCACTCCTTTATATTGTTATATACCGGCAGAGAACGCTGTGGTAATGTACGTTCGACCGAGTATTACCAGTTGGTTGACTATATAATTTATCAGGAAGGACAGTGATTTCTATGGCAGAATCATATGAGTTCAACAATTATTCGGATGATTCTCAGAGTAAATTATACATCATGAATAAATTGATGCCACGTGTATTCAAAAATATACCATTAAACCAATTGAACCTTGGTGAGTTCTCTATTATAAATGAATACATGTCACAGGCATTAGAAAACATTGCGTTTACATCATCTTTTTATTTCAATGAAAGTTTCATCACCAAGGCAGTATTACCAGATTCGATTTATGCCGAAGCCGCAATATTTAATCTTGGATATTCATATGCAACACCAAGTGCATGTAACATGTTATTGGAATTGAACATTGAAGATATTTACAAGAATGCAAAGTTAAATTCAGAGACAGGTTTATATGAATTCATTCTTGATAAGGATACTATTATAAATCTGATGGATAATGGTAATGAGTATTCATTGGATTATGATATTTTAATCCAGTATCGTAATATCCAAACGTCTGAAAGCACAGCACCAATTCCCGCATGGAATTGTCAATACACAAACATGGATGAATTGAATGTAGTTGCAACAAACAAAGACCGATATATCACATATCGTGTCACATCAAAATGGTTATGTTTATTCATCCAAGTCAATGAATACAAACGTACCAAATATTTGGTAATCAACAATACATCGAATGGCATTGCAAATGTTGATAAGGTTATAACATGTACCGGTCACATATGTGGATTTGACATTAAATATGTTGACACTGAGGGAAATTCACAATGGATTCCACATGACCACATTTTACCAATACATGCAAATGTTAAAGACAATGATCCATACATTCATTATATAATGGATAACCCACAAACAATTCGTTTCATGTTCCAGCTTGATGGCAGTAAACGTTTTATTCCATCAATGGGTTCATCATACGAAATATACGTATACACATGCCATGGCGAAGCGGCAAACTTTAAAGAATGGGATAATGCAAAATCCCAACCTCAGGTTATTGCAAAGACCAGTAAATATGCCAACAATGCAAACGTGTTGAAAGCATGTTTTGTTCTTGCAGGTGGTAGTTTTGGTGGAACCAACATTGGTACTGTTGAAACAACTCGTAGAGAAACAATTGAAGCATATAACACAGTAAATGTGTTATCAACAGATCACGATTTGGATGAATGGTTTAAAACATTCTATTTCAAACATGTGTTGTATCCATATTTCTTCAAGCGTCGTGACGATCCTTGGGGTCGTATTTGGAGTGGCTACCTGGCACTCAAAGACGATGACGATTATGTGTATCGTACCAATACATTACATGCAAACATTCCATATGACATTTTGTACAAGAATAATGACAATAGTATCACGAACAATGAAATCATTATTCCTCCAGGATGGACATGGGTGTACAAAAATCGTGATGAACGAATGACAGTTACTCCGATAACAAAAGTCAAATCACAAAAGGTTGAAACTGCAAAAACATTGGCAAGTTTCCCAGATAAGTTTGTGTTTGCAAATCCATTTGGAATTCGTATCCAAAAGGAACCATTTGCAATCGGATATTTCAATCCATGGATAAACCAGTATCTTACAACAACCAATACAGGTTTTGTCAATAAGAATAAAACAGATGATGCGGATCGTTCAGTATTATATCATGCGACAACTGTCTTCAGTGAAATCAAACGTTTTTACAAATCCAATTGTTACAATTTCACAACATATGTTTTACCATCTATTGAGTTATGGGGTGCAAAGAATCAGCCGATTGTTGAATATTTACGTAGAAATGCAACTGAACTTGCATTCGTTCCAGAGATGTTTAATTATTTTGCAAAACCCATTGACATGTATTCACCATCAATTCCAATAATTGCATTGGAAGAAAATGAAGATGGTTATTTACCATATAACAAAGAAACAACATTCTTCTGCGTTGAACGTAAAGACCGCATTGATGAATCAACATGGCGTTTGAATAACATATGGATTGATGATTATTCCGACAGTAAATCCAAACGTATATATCTTCCAATAAATGGTGAAATCACACGTCTTGTGGGTTCAAATGATATATGGGGAACCGATGGTATATGTAAAGATTATAATGTATATTCCACAGGCATTACCGATATCAATATATACCCATCAGAAATCACCGAAAAGAATATCGAGTTTGGTCGTGTTGAGAATCAGAACTATTATCGAATGGCGTTGACTGATGATGCACCAATTGGTACAATCAAGAAAATCATCGTTAGTAGTGCAACATTAACATCTGAAACCGGTTATGGTGAATTACAGTTGTATCGTATCGGCAATAAATACAGTGATGTATATCTTAACATCTATTTTGAAGATGGATCCCAAGAGACTGTTACAATTACAAATTCCGCTGTTGTGTATACACCATATGATTGCGTCCAGGTTGAAGATGATATGTACGAAATCGATATGGAGAATGTAACCGGTGGTGGTATCATTGTTTATGCGGAAATGAAACCATCTGCTGACAGTGGTTCTGTTGAATATTATCGTGTACCATTCTCAGTAATCGAACCCAGTGTCCCCTTCTTCAGCATAGAAAATAAACTGCTTCCAATGGGTGATAATAACATGCGTGTTGTGTTATCTGCATATATTAATGGTAATGCAGTTGGTTATGTTGAGATGCAACCTGTGCTCAAAGAAGATGATGGGTCATACATGTACGATGCACAAATGTATCCATTAAATGAAATGGTTGACATTGATAATCGTATCAGAATTGCATCTACGGAAAACGGTGGAGGTTCATGGATTTCATTGAATGGTTCTTCGGCAATTACGGTTGATGCAACAAACCCCGATCTCAGAGTTTC
>CAYYEN010000004.1:10705-30894 GCA_964470795.1 uncultured Spirochaetaceae bacterium
TTATCCGTTCTGAAACACCTAACTACAATACTGAAATATATGATGATCATGATTTTGATAATTTCAGAATTGTTGATATATACAAAGTTGATAATTTCGATCTTGTGCAAGAGCTTAAGGAAATGAGATCAATTGTTGACTTTGGTGATACTGGTATTCCTACGGATGAACAGATGACAAATTACAATAATTTCAACAGCTTATATGATAAGAATTCCGATACAAATGATATTTACACATTATACAATTATGCATATAATCGTGTAAATGAAATGCGTGACACATATCCAATGTCATATGATGAGATTGTAAATCTTGCATCAACAATGTTCACAACATTCCAAACATATGAATCTACATATGTTGAATGTGTATTAGCAATATTACCAGAATCATTGATAGATATTGAAAATGTTCTGAAAACCATACGTGATTCCGATGTTGCTACCGAAGGCAGTAAGGTTGATTGGCAATCCGTTGTAAGTGTATTAAAAGCATATAATACACGTATAGATTCAGCATTTGCAACGGTTAATGTCAATGGTGGTGTAACCATTCAATTGATGCCATTTGTTGAAAGTCCATTGATGATTAGTGATCGTTTTGAAAACTTTGTCCGTGGATTTGTTGATGTTCATAAAGTAATGGAACCCGTAATCTTCAATCGTTTGGATGGTAACCATTATCTGGATTGCAAACTCATCGCCACATATGGATTACCACACACATATTGTACCGATAGTGAGAAGTTGAAGAATCTTCCAAAGGAACAAACTCAGTTCTGGCCAAATCTGTCAATTCAGATTTCGTTTGATGTCAGATTCAAGAATCCTGCATTGGCAACTAATACGATTGATGAATTGAAGATTATTGTAAAATCATACTTCAACAAACTCACAACATTGCATTCACCGACTGATAGAGTTTCAATGAACAACAATATTTACATATCAAGACTCATAAGAGAAATGGGTAATCATGATAATGTAGAATATTTGAAGTTCAATGGATTCTATACAGATGATAAGAATAACCCCAAGGGAGATTACATGGATGCCAATGTTCAAGCAATTGTACAACGTTGGGATACATTGGAAGATTTCCCCAAGTACAGCAGTGATGGAAAGATGATTTCCGAATTGGAAAACTTCGTTCCGGAAATGTTTATTCTTGAAGATGATAATATCATCATAAATAGTATATAAATTATGGAGGAGGGGCTAAATGCCCCTCCAATATATTTATCTTGTTATTCTTATACGAACTTCATCTTGCGGTGCAATTCGTTTTGGATTGTTGATCGTTTGTATTGAAATTGTGTTGCCTGAGATGCGATGGAAACGAGAATAAGCAAGTGGTACAAATTGTATATTGTTACCGGATTGATATACACGATAATTCTTATATATAACATAGCTGTTTCTGTTTCGTGCGGTTATATGTGTACCCCATCCACTATTATCAAAATTCCACATATAATTACAAACCTCGGTCTTGTTAAGATAGTTCTCATCATATAAACGACCAATATCGATCATATAATTTGAACAATTTTCAACAGACGATGAAAATGGATACCTTGATTGTGGAGTAGAATTTCTGTTATTGTACTCGACAACTTCCAAACCAACGAATGAACCATCTGGGTTTCTATTGAATGTACCATTTGATGCGAGCTGGACGTCATCATAGTTACCTTTAGTCCATCCGTGTTCAGCCATCAAATCTCTGCATGTCGTTGGATCATTATCTAGTATCAATAAGAACTCTTTATAGTCCGTTTCATCATAGTAACTACTACTAGCCGGCTTATAAATGAAGAAAGCTTCGTCACATGATGAGAAAGAGTTGTCATATATTCCACCAGGTTCACGGTTCAGTGTGCATTCTGCAGATGTCTGATCGAACAAACGAATGTTTACCTCAATGAATGTATCAGAATCTTCGTTTATATCATGATACAGTACACGATATATTTGGAGAGTATTATCATATACTCTGACATATACATGATTCTTCCATCCCATGATTCCGTTCATTACATAATTACCAGACAGCGTGAATGATTTTACGACAGATTTTGTACTCATATCATACACATCAAATGTTAATGATGACATATCATCTGTGTTAAGATATACACAATTAGTAGTTCTGTTTAATGCATATCCCCACATACCAGGAATGATTTCAGTTTCAACTCCATTTGTACCATATAAGTTAATGATTGCAACTTCCTTATCGGCATTATGATTTGTAACAACAAAACCCTGATCAGTGAATGAATGATATGTTTGTACATTGTACAATTGATTTGTATATGGAACTTGGATATCTTCATATGTTGGTGCAACAGTTGGATCATCTGAAATTGTGTACACACGATAACAACCCGCAGCATAGTTATCATTTGCATCACGTGCTGAGTGCATACGTCTCGCAACAACCAGTTTGTCACCATTCTCAGTCAAACGGAATATTGACACCGTTCCATTACTATCGTCATTAGAAGTATTATATGAATAATCTGCATAACCGTTTATAGCACCACCACCATAATTGGTAATGTTATATGTGACAACATTGGATGGATCATCTGGATATACGATTTGACCATATCCGATTATGCAATTACATTTTGGATCTGACAATACTTTTCGTGCATCAGAGGATCCACATTCAAGTTCAAATGTTTTCGGTATAGTGTATGATGTCGGGAGTCCTGTGAGCTGTAATGGCGTGTAATCATAATATGGGACCGGGCTATCACCATAATCAGGTTTGATAAAATAACGTTTAGTTCCTAAAGAACCTAAATTGTTTTTATCAACTTCAACCCATGTGGATTGATCCCAGTATGTATCAGTTGCCCAAACATGTAATGAGTTTGTTGTCAGCTTTGTCATTGGATATTTTCCTGCTTTGCTGTTGACAAAAACATATCTATCCACCACAGTACCATTCACAATAACAGGCCACCATATTGGAGCTAACATAGTGTCTTCATATAAGAAGTTACGATCCTGATCGAATGCTTCTTGATCCCATGTTTTTGTTTTGTGATTATAAACTTCAATTGATGTACAATTGAATTGAGCAAGTTGTAATCGAGAATGATAATACCAACTTCCAATCGGTTCAGAGTTGCTGGAAGGATATGCATATAATGTATCAGTGAAAGTGGGATCATTGTTATTAGTCATGCATTCATCAACAGTAATTTCTTCTGGATTAGGTAATGCAAATCCACCATCAGCATCAACCATGAACTCGAAGCTGGAATTACTCCAATAATCGGATATAATATATTTAGAAGCCCAGTTTCTTTCATATACAACTGAATCTGTTGATACTGATTCAGAGTTCGCATATTTCATCAAACATTCAACGTATGTATATGTTGAATCAAATTCTCTGGTACACTGTGGATTGGTACTCGACTGAAATGGTCTTAAATATTTCCAACAGTCAGCATCTGATAAACTACTATAACGATATGTACGCATACCAAATCTCATGTTCAATGATTTGTTGGTGTCTGAATATTGGGTACAACCGGCAGCATAACGTAAAATGAAATGAGGACTTATCAACAGATAATTTCCATTGTTCCATGCTTCATTAACGATTGATCCGATATTCATAGACGCACCAAGCCATACTGTTAATAGAATTTTTTCATTAGGATGTTTTATGAATGATGTAGCATTACCATTCACATCATATATTAATGATTTTGCATATTCAGTGTATCCTCCGCTGTTATTACTAACATACAATCCAAGTTTGGTTATTTCAACATCAGAAGTCACACCATCATAGTTGTAGTTATACTCCATCACCGTTCGGAATTTGTAATATTGGGTTGACATGCTAGTGTTGGAATCATAGTATACTGGTGAAAATGTAATGTCATAATATGGACTATTAGAGGTGTTTGATAATTTGGCAAAACTTTCATCTGCAGAATATATTTTAGCTTTGAAATCACCGTACCAACAGATATTCCTGAGACCCTGTTCAGTAAGTTCATTAAAACCAAACTTCTCATCTGTGACATTTCCATCCATATCAACCGATTGGATTAAATACAGATTGTTGAAATGTGGGTCTTTTGGTATTGGATGAACATTATTCTTTTTACAGTTTTCGAAGAACGTATTTACTTTTTCAGGTAATTGTGTATTCATATTCATTCTCCTTTCATCATGTGATTGTTGCATCATTGGAATCGATTGCAGTTATCTGTAAAGCATCATCAATTTCATGTTCATTGCTAACATGGTATGTTTCTACAAAACATGAACTATTAACAATACTAACCGTACCACCAATTGGCTCCAATGCATATGTGGGTTGTATCTGCGAGTAATATAACAAATATGGATCGTTGTTTGTAATCGTTATATCACTCTTCATTCCGATACCAATAAATGCGGTTGCTGGAGTCTGTGTATAATATTCCAGATATGGTGGTTCATTGGTTATCGTAATATCAGTATTTGTAAAAACTTCAGATGCGAATGCAGTAACGGGTGTTTCCTTGTAATCTTCAACGGTTGCAAACGAATTCTCGATATTCGTAATTTCCAATGTGTGATCGATATAATATGGTGGACGGTAAACATTTGCAACGTAAACACCTCGAACAGGGATCAACTTATGTTGACCCCCGTTATAAGGTTCAGTAGTGACATGCTTGTATACTTCTTTTGATTTAAATATATTAGCCATATCATCACCCCATCAATTCATGTTTCCAGGTGGTTTACCACTGAATGTTGGTGTATTAGAAACTGTGATTGAAAATTGTTTGTTACTGATACCTTTTTGACCAGTTGCAGTTGTGATCGTTTTGGTTCTACAAGTTATCTTGATTGGAGTAAAGTTTGTTAATGGATACATCTTTGCATCATATACAAAATGATTTTTGTAAACGAATCCACGAACATATGCATCTTTGGTAACGTATATGTGCTTTTTCGATCCAGTGTCTAACAATGAACCGAGATCATAGAATAAATAATACTGTATACCCCGTGCAGCCCAATATGTTGATACCACACGAACAAACAACATTAAAGAATTACCAATTTGGTGGATACTTTCGCCTATGACAAACTTGTTGCCACCATCAGCAAGATCAGAACCTGACAGATGACGGACGATATTTCGATCATCAACTGACAAAACATAAACCGAGGTTCTATATGTCGAAGATGTGTAATCTCCATACAATATAACCATTCGATCTGAGCATTTGACACGAAGTCCACTGGAGTTTGATGTTCTAATGTATCGGTTATCCTCGGTGATTTCATATTGAGTAAATACACCAGTACGAATATCACATACAAATATTTGTTCTGATGTTACAAGCCAAACTTTGTATGTGTGGGCGAACATAACATTGACGGATGATGTCAATTCTGCAGGTGTATTAAATTCATATACATCCGTAGATGTATCAAAATCATGTATAATCAATTTAGTTCCATCTGCATTGACATATGCAATATAATTGTTGTGCCACATACAGCATCCCATTCGGATGTTTTGAATTGTTGTAACGGTCGGGGTAGATTGACGAAGATCAATGATGTCAAGTGCATTTGAAAAATATGCATTACACATCAAACCATTATCATTCTCCGTATGTTGTCCATTTCTTGTGGATGTTGCTATTTCAACAGGTGGATTCAATACGTGTTGTGACAATGTTGAAATATCATAGAAACGATATGTACGATCACAATCAATCATAACCCATTTTCCAAATGTACCGATCCAATAATAAGACACGTTTAAAGTCTCGACCCAGTTGGTATCCATTTCAAAGAATTGTAAATACTGACTACCTGCTTCATAAAAACTATAATGAATTGATACATTGTAATTTGGATTATCCATTGACATGAAACCTGCACCATATACAAGATCACGATATTTCGTTGGTGTATATGTTTCACCATAATCATCTTGTGTTTGCATCAGATAAAATGTTCCTGCTCTCACAGGATTTGGTGCAACATTATTAACACCCATAAGCCAATAACGTTTACGTTGTGCCTCCGTAGGAATCACTTCACGATTAGTGATACGAATCCAATCGTTTCCAGTCAGATTTGGTCCATACCAATATTTATCAGTAGCATAGATTGTTTCAATCTCACCACGGATCGATACGATAGGATCATCAACATTTAAATTCTGATACAAATACAATGTTCTGACAACACCGTCTGAAGTATAATAATATGGTAGAGCATATGCGGTGTTCATTGGTGTTTCATCAAATAAATGAATTGGTGAATTGTTATAAAAACATGCATCATCCCATTCACCTGTTGCAGCATTACATCTGTTAACACTAATGATATCCATCTGAGTTATTGGTATATCTCGACCAATGGAATCAGCAAATCCAGATTTATCAAATGGATCATGGCTATAAAATAAATCAGTTGTGATGGTTTCTGGTTCTGTGAGTTGTTGTTTACTGAACGAAATAAATCCACCTGCTTCAAATGCAAAACCATCAATGTATCTATCGTTTTCAACAGACGGTGATAATACAAATGTCGACAGGTTCGTTGTTTTAGTGATTTTCGAATCAATGATTGCTGAGCGTGATCTGGTTCCGATGGTTCTTTCGATACGTCCATTGTTGTTGTCATAATCGGTACGTTTGAATGTTGTTGCTGTGGTAACATTCATCTGTTTCATCATCAACTCACCGGTTGTAATTGCGGTATAATTGTTATCACTCCATCCGGACATTATCAGACTTTCTAAGAATGAACAACAGAAGAACACCTCAATGTCCAAACGTTCACCTGGATGTTTAATGATAACTGCACGATCTCCCTGGAGATCATACACATATGAATGTGTCCATAATACATCCCATGCAGTACCAACACCGTATTCAGATATTACGACATCGGACAAAACATTGGTAATGTTTTCAGCGTAACGGAATGATCTATATCTGGTTACAGTTGTGATACGACCATTGTCATTCTGATCACCTTTTGCATAATACAACGGATAGTTGTATAATATTGATGAATTCAGTGTGGTTGCCGCGAGACCATCAAACAATGGTGACATCAAACGTGTTGATGTTTTATCAAACGAACCAGTACCATCTCCAACATACAAATTACTTGCAAAACTGACATTAGAATCAGTATCGAAGAATTGTTTGAATCCAAGATTGGTCAACAGATTCATTCCATAATATTCTTTGACATCACCATTTGGAGAATATAAACGAGCCACGTATACATTAGATACGTGGCCGGTGTTCATATTCATATTATCCATGAATTTATATAAATTATTTATGTCATTAACCATTTTCATCCTCCTCTCTTCGATACAATCGAATCTTTAATAATTTCATGTAATCAGTTGATATATGAACTTTTGTGATATCACCGATATGTTCAGCAGGTAAATATTCTAATTCACCTGGATGGATTGTCATATATGTCGGTTTGAATGTTACGAATCGTGAATCATATACAAATTGGTCAGATGTTGATTCATTCAATTCATATATTGAACGATTGTATTTATAACCGAGATTATATTTTGCAGAAGACTTATAGTTGATCGTAAACAACTGATAGTCTGGTACAAAGAAATATTGTTTGAATGTTGCACAACGAATCTTTTGCGTTGATGCATCCGATGGGCTGAGTGTATTGACAAATGTTTTAGGTGCGGTGACAGTACGGAATGTTTTTATTTTATACAAATCATCGGTTGGATCAACATACAATTCACATATATAAACATAAAACATGTCTGCCATTGTCATATACAATATTCCATCAGAGTAATTAATACTATCAGGATATTTCCTTGAGATCGGTATTGATACCGTTCCAACTTGAGTCATGGTTTCACCATCAAAAATAGTGATGACATTACTACCAGATGAATTGTATTGTACAACATAGAACATTCCATCACCATAACACACTGCAGCTTTGTATGAGCTGTATGCTCCATCCATTTCTGTATATGTGTTTGTGCTTCTGTTGAATGCGACAATTATTCTTGAATCACTTCGTGTCATTACAATATAATTATCATTGTATGCACAATCATAATATGTTGAATTAGGTATCTGATAAATGGATGTTGTTTCTCTGAGTCGAATATTGTAATATACAATGGAACGTGAACGTGTCAACAGAATCATTTCATCATTCATTGGTATTATTGTACCACGACACGATTCATAACCGATGTAGTTACCCGTAGGAGTAAGTGTAATAACGTCACCAGGATCATTTTTATTGACACGAATTAATGATCCAGATGATGTCCATCCACTTGAGATATACACATAATCATCAGTAACCATAAAATCACCCGGTGTTGATATAACATTTTCGATTCGTGTCATCGGAATCTCGAATACGGTTTTGATTTCACGTGTAACCAGATTGAATGTTGAATAACGTAAAGCACCTTCCGTCGGTGTGGATGATGTTGGTGTTTTGTGGTTCAGTTGCATTAACACATGTAACAAACGATCTTGTTCGAATATTTTTATATAATTGATTTCTTTGATTACAGTCCTATCCGACAGATATGGTTCAATGTAATCATTGTATTTAGTTGGTATCTTATAATTCTGACCGACTGTGAGTAGATCGACATGCGGTAAATATTTCTTTTCAGGATGTTCGGGTGGGATATATTGTCTGTTACGTTCCGATGTCATTGATATGTTGTACATCTTTGGAGTCTTTTCTGGAACTTCATCCATATTCATTATGATACTGATTCGTGTTTTATTGCCACGATTATACATATCAACAACAAATGGTACATCAAAATTATCTGTATCGGCATTAACCGAATCAAATATATTTGGAGATGTAATTGTTGTTGTGACTGTTTGCTCTGGAGGTAATGCATCTATTATAATTTTCTCCAATGAACCTTCTGGATCGTATGCAAATATATCATAATCTGTGTTGGTCAAACCGTTTTCTGATGCATATGAATATACGCCATATTGGTCAAACACCTCTTGTGTTAATTCTGTAACATCGGGAATGATATTCCATACATCATTTGTAGCATCATATGATTTATATCCTTCGCTGTCTTGGACGATGATCTTATAATAGTATACATTCAATGCTTCAATTGATGCCGTTTCGAAACCAGGTTCCTCAATTGCAGCACCACCACTGATATTGGTTGGGTTTGACAGATAGTATGTTTCATCCGGTGTATATCCAGTTGGTTTAACTGAATCTGCAGTGAGAACATAACTTGAACCACTTGCACCTGATTTACCATTATCACTGGATCCAGGATTAGTTCCACAACCACCATACCATCCACCACTACCGGCACCACCGTGACCATTGGTTGAATATAAATTACCATTACCGCCATAACCGAAACCGCCTTGGATTTCTGGATATGATGAACTTGTACCTGTACCAGTTTGAGTTCCCGGTCCGTAATTAGTACCATCAGAACCATTTGCAACGATACCAGATTCACCACCGCCATTGACGCCAATTGATGCACCGGATCCAGATGAACCCGCGGCAACAAGTATTCGTGATAACATTGAATCTTCGATTGGTGTTATACGATCATACTCAAACACAGTTTTATCTTCATCTGGTATCTCAGGTCCTTCGATAAAACCAGCTGTGGATGAACCGTAGAACAATCCTTCAAGGAATTGATTTGTTATCAGGTCATACATTCCACAAACACCAGTCTCTTTATGTTTACATGGAAGCATCATCATCTTTAATGTATCATCTTCGGATATTTTGAATGAATACATTCTTCCTGTAAATGGCGCTGATGTGTATAATAATGAGTCAGAATAGTTGAAATCAAACAACCTCATCACACGGTCACCATTAACCGGAGTCGCAGATGATATTGCCGAACCCAATAAATCGCCATTCTCATCATACCATCTTGCAGCATTACCAATCATCTTGATTGTAACCTTCTGATCGTATGTGAAATCATCACCACGTGTATCAGAGTTTGCAATTGAAATAGTTCCTTGATTGTAACCCGAATAACGTGTATAGAAACCGTAGTTTCGTGAGGATGATGAATAGCGTGCACCAAATGGTGAACGGTATGAGATGTTTGTATCCGGTGTCGCATAACAAACACATTCTACATTTGTATTTGCTTTATGTATATATCCTGTGTTGATATATATTCTGCTATTGTTATCAGTTTCCAAATATTCAAGTTCAGTATATTCATCTGGGATTGATAAATAATCAATCTTCCGTGTAGGTATACTCAATCGAACATCTGTTGCACCGCCGCCATACATCGCCAATATACGTGCACACGCCGATCGCAATGTATTAGGTTTGCCACCACCATTATATCCGAGATATGGTAAAAACTGGTTGACGTATTCGAAACTGATTGCATTTGAATCATCATTTGTAGATCGCTCAATGTTAGTTGCTTTTCGAACATGTTGAGCACTACCACCGACCGTAAGATATAATGTGGTATCTTCGTTTCTGGATAAAACACCAGTTGCACGTCCACCTGATGTTGGTGTATATGATACTGAATCATCATCACGGACACCACCAGATGCACCATTACATACCAACAGATATTCACCCGCGTTCAGAGTAATCTTTTCACTACGACCATGACAGAACGTCTTGATCAGATCATCAGGTTGAATTATATTGACTGGTTTATATATACGAACGCATGATGACTGTTTGGTTATATATGACATGTATGGGTGTTCAAAATAATATGTGGAAATGTTGTATCCATCCATATATCCATCAGGTTTATATGAAGATTCTGTCAATATATATGATGAACCAGATCCACAACTTTCCATACTACCGCCAGACATGGTATTTGTATATACACCACTCATACCACCATACCATCCACCACCAGCACCATGTATTGGTGATAGATTACCGAATATCGAATTTGAATTGGTTGGTCGTAATGCACGTCCAAACAATCCACCGGATGTTTGTGTCGCATAAACATTGCCATCATCATTATGAGAGTTACCCTGTGTATATAATGTAGGTGTGCCAACTGTAGTACCAGCACCGGAGTTACGTCCTGCACCACCACCACATGCAACCATAATACGCGAGTTCAATGAATTGAGTTGATGTTTGTTGATTGTAAATGTTCGTGTTGTAATCGGTTTCTTATAATCGGGAGATTGATAAGATGGTAATGCATGGTTTGGATATAATTTGGTGAACATTATACCGAATGAAAAGTCATATGTATTACCAGGTTGAATTGTCACTTTGATGTTGTTAACAGTTTGATTCTCCAAACCGGAGAACTCAGTATCAGTAAAGCTACCTGGTATTATAGACGAATATTCTTTGATAACTGTACTACCGTTACAGAATGCAATGTGAACATATTGAACACCATTATTACATATTTTAAGAATTGAACCATTATCTGGATCAGATACATATGAGGTTGGTACAGTATATGATCGACGGAGATTAAATGTATATGTGATCGATTCTTCGGGAGATCCTTTAATGGTATAAATACCATCTTCACATTTAAATTGAACACCATTAACAGTTTCATCAACATCATTTGGAATTTCAAAATTATTGATTGATGGAACATCGTATTCATGGAATTCATCCGTACATAAATCATATAAACCTGTCTTGTTTGATGTTGTATCAACCACAGGAATATATTTGTGTACATCAGTACCATCTTCTCGGATTGTAAGTGAATACAACTTCATCGGTGTACCAGTTTTATATGCATCGACATTATTCAAACGATACTTGATACCGAATATTGTGAATGATGGCCAATCGTGATCGATTGAACGAATGTATGTCACATCGTCCTCCGTGGTTTCATCATTGTCGAAATCATATATTGATATACGATCATCAATGGTTGTGATTGTTCGTTTATTTAATATATCCGCAGTTGCCCTTGTTGGTAATTCACATGGATATGATACTGATGATTCAGATGATGAACCTGGATATGATTTCAAGAATGATGTAAATCCCATATAGTGATACATATTATATGGATCACCCTCTGCAGGTTCAACCGTGTCAGTCCACGTGGTTTCATCACACATGAATACGCCATACGAATAGTTCGTTGATATATTTGATACCATACAAGCATCAATTATAACAGATGAATTATGATTCAATATATATCCTGTATCGAAACTATCTGGAGTGACTGCATAATCACCAATCAGATATTTCAACGGGTTATATTGTGATGGTAATGTTTTGGTTATTTCAACAATCGAATCAGGTTCAATGTTTAAACGAACATCGGTTGCGCCACCACCGGATGCACCAACTTCAATCCAATCGTCTGGTGCTTCTGGATCTGCGTAATGTGCACGATTTGCAATACCACCATTACCACCACCATTATATCCGCCAGATGTTTGTACAGCATCACGTTCTGGATTTCGTCCTTCATATGTTTTGGTGTCTTCACCATCACCACCGACCACGGCATACAATGACATATCAGATTCAACATTGATGATACCCATTGTTTGTCCACCGGTCATTCCTTTGTCCCAGCTTCTGACTTTACCACCTGGAGCACCATTGCACTCGATGAGATACTTTCCTGGAGTCAGTGTGAATGGTTGAGGTTCACCAGTGAAATTGAATTGTTCATCCAATTTCCAAACGGTATCTCCAAATAATAATAAATCTCGTCCCACATACTCACCTTCTTTCTTTCATATAATATTTTATGTGAGATTATACGGATCATCAGTGCTGTTATATATAGCAACAAGAGTATCTTCTGGTAAAGCATCGACTTGTGCTTGAGTTGGATCCTGACCATATGTCACAATACCAGATTCGAAACCAACAAGTTTCAACTGGCCAGCTTTGTAATCGGTATCAAAATCAACCGATGTATATTCAGTAGGTAACACACGATACACAGTTTCATTATATACAACGAGGGTATTACGATTATATTTCTTTCCTTCTGCATAATCTTCAATTGATGCAGATCCGCCGCCACCTGCACCAACTTCGAGTTGTTCTAGCTTGTCTGCAATCTCTTTAAGCTTGTTAGAGTTTGCAGTTACAGCATTAATCAATCTTGTAAAGATTTCACTTATTGTCATTTATATCATCTCCTTATTCTTCAGGCTGTTGTTGTTCCAACCAGTAATCAATACGTCTGCTAATTTGCGATAAGGTTTCAGTTGTAGATTCTTCAGCAGTAATGATTGGAACGATGTTATCATTCATCCATGCTTCCAACCATTCCATTGTTATGACATTACATTCGCCATCAGGCAAATTAAAAGTCAAAGGTTTAGTTTTATCAAAAGCCATACAGCTTCAACTCCTTTATATGTAAGATTACAAATCGGTTGACCTACCGCGGAACATACAATAAAAATCATTATGATTTATTTATATTTATTATAACAAATAAATATCATTCCTAATAAAAGAAATGGAGGGTCTGTATTATGAACATTACTGTTTATGATAGAAATAGTGGCCAGGTCATTGCAGAGTTAATGACAGCATCAACAAACGACGTTCTTAAGTTCATAGAAAAAGGTTTCAAGGTTGTTGATAATTTCACTAAACAAGAAATTACAGAATCACAAGTTTTATCAATGACTGGTGTTTCCGACTGTGTGATATAAATACTCATATTCGGTATACATATCATTAGAATGAATAGGATGGAAATCCATTCAAATAAAAATCAAAGGAGAAAATAATCATGGCTGGAATTTTTAGCATGGGTGCATTTGTTGCATATGGCAACATGGCACTCAACAATCAGAAGGGAAAGTCTTCCAATCTTCAGGAGGCATTCCGTGCAGATCTCAAGAAGAATATCGCTCGTGCAGGATATCCTTCAAAGGATGAGATCGGTATCATTGACGAGATCAATGATTTTACATTCGACAACACACTTAAGCAGATGCCTCAGCTGATTGCTGACTACATGAGAGATGAGAACAGAAAGTTCAATCTCCCTGCTCCTGATGGTAGCTGTACAGAGGCATCCATCGAGATTGTCCACAAGGATACTCAGACCAAGAGTGGTGTTGCAAAACTTGGTAACGGCAAAGATCCTATTCCGTGGGAGTCAACAATCAAGGAACATGACGAGTTTGCAATCACAAACCGCAGAGATCCCTTCAAGGTTAAGTAATCTTCATGTCATTGCATGCTTCCTTATAAAACACATAGAGGTGGGGCGTAACGCCCCACCCGAGTGTGTCTTTTTTATCCTCTAACCAATGCAGATATTACATCTGGAATTTCATCATCATACATTTCTGATGTTGAAGGTGTATTGGATGTGCCTCGGTTAGTATTCACATTATCCAATTTATCCAGAATCTTATTAAGAAGCTTTTCGATTCTTGGCGAACGTGTTGTGAACTCTGATGACAGTAAATATGACAACAGTTCATTTCTGGTAAGATCAGCAGTACCATTGTTGATACCACCTTGGATATTGTAGTTGACTGTATATGAACCCCCGTTATCATAACCATAGTTCAACAATGTGTCGAACGCGTTATTATTCACAGGGGGAATAGAATTAATTTCATCACCTGAGCCATAGATGCTACCAGGAATGAAGAAACCTGAATCAGATGTGTTGTAATCAAAATCACCACATGCACCAGGTAACTTGCGCAACTGCGCAAGTGTTTTGGATTGTGTATCAGACACCAAAACATCTCTGTTTACATTACTGATTTTTTTATCATATGACTGACTAAGTGTAACGTAAGGAGCATCAACTTTAGCATATATTGGTGATCTGAAATGTTTAACATCTGCTGGTGCAATAACTTTGTTGACTTTGTATTTACCAGTAGATGGACCTTTTGCAGTAAACCAGTGATTCAAATAATCAGGGTTCAGTGAATTACCACTCGCATCTTTTCCAGTTGGTTTATAGAATTTATAATTGTCAGACAATGACTTCCAGTTATTGTACAATACATCGGATGATGAATTTGCATCATTAAGTGTTGATGATAAATACGTTTTGTTTGTAACGTTTGTTGTTAATGTAAAGTCAGAAGATCTACCCCATCCACACAACGGACCATATTGTGAACTGTATGATGCATAAACAAAATACCAGCCACCTGTTGTTGTAACCTTGGTATATTTACTATTATTCTTGAGCTTACATGTTATCTTGGAACTTGTTGATGGTTCCATATACAGATAAATGTCGCCGTATCCTTTGGATGTAAGTTGAGTGTTACTCCATGCTGTTGAGCTCTTAGGATACTTGCTGGTCATTGTGTTATACAACTTATTACGTTCCGCAGTTGTTGCATAAACGCGTGTATCTCCCGTGAGACCTTCAGCTTCACCTTCGTCATAATCATCATATTCACCATAATCACCGAATGAACTATTGCTACTATATGATGACGCTGTAGCGGTTGTATTAATTGAGTTCTGTACAAGTCCTAACATGTTCTTGTAGTAATCAGGAAGATTGTTTGCAGACTCACCCATCATTGAAGCAATATCAAATCCACTACTAATTGAACTGCCGCCACCTGATTGTGAACCTGTTGCGTATCCATTTGTAACACCGTTTTCCAACATCCAGTTGTATGCTTCAACGGCAGTACGCATGTGACGTGCTTGTCCTGTTGTACGGTCAAAGTCATATGGTACGAGAGCATTACCAACATAATGTCCCATTGATTCTGCAAGATCTGTTTCTGCATATGGACCCCATCTATCACCTTGACCAAGGTGTGGAGCATATCCAAGAGCTTCCTTCATAGCATTACCATAGTAACGATTGAAGTTAACGTTCTTTGCACGATCATATGTTGACGTTGGTGAGAAATATGCATCTCTGATATATTTCAACTGGTCTGCCAATGTTGTACCAAACTTGGTTTCATTTGCACCAGAATGTGAATTCTTTTCATCTGGAATCCAGTTCATAAGACCAAATGCATATTGTTTGCCTCTGTTATCCCATACTACACGTGTGAGAGATTCCTCACCTGTAAGCTTCTTAGCACCGTTTTCATGAATACCAATTGCTGCAACCATTGCGGTTTGTGCAGTTGTAAATCCTGCACGTTTTGCAGCATCCCAGTATCCACCCTTTGTAAGTTTATCAGGATAATATTTCCATTGTGGAGATGCAGCTTCCATGGCTTTACTGAGTTTGATTTTTCCTTGTGAACCACCAGCTGCAAAACCTGAAGTACCATCAGCAGCAACACCGCCTCCATCCAATGCACCTTTGAAACGAAGTATACGTGTAAGTCCATCAGCACCAGCATGTGTATAATGTAATTTGGATTGCCAATCTGGATCTCCATCCAGATATGCAGCACCGGCTTTACCGGAATTTTGGATACCGACACCAGGTGATTCATTACCTAAACCAGAACCACCGTCAAATCCATGGTTACTCCATGACGTTGTGTCTGGACCATTTATGTACATTGACATATGACTGTAGGATGTAACAATGTCACCAGGTTTAAGAGATCCCTTGCTATACGGTAAAAGTTCCCAATCATCAGATGGCTTTCCATCGGCGTCGAGTACGAGATCCTGTTTGTCTCTCTTATACATATCATATGTTGTGATACCGGTTGAACCACCAGCACCGAGTTTATAACCCATAGCTTTGATAGTAGCGGACATAAGACCAGAACAGTCTTGTCTGAAGTTTGGTAATTCAGTACCATCTCTGAGTGTGACAGGACCAACATCTTTACATGTTGCATAAATACCACCATTATTTTTAACAGCAGCTTCGAATACAGCTGCAGCAGCGGCATACAATGAGTTTAAATTTCCACCACCACTACTACTAGTGGAACCACCGCTAGCACCTCCGCCACCATTGGCAGCACCAGCAGCGGTTAATGCTTCACCGAGATGTTTGATTGCCAGTGCAGCTTGCTTGGATTTGACGTATTCACTATCAGCACTTTCCATAAGATGTTTAAATCCACCAGTAACAATAGGATTACCATTTTCATCATGAACAATGTTACCCTGTGCATCCCTTTGATAAACAACATATGGTTCATAATAATCTTTACTTGATGCAATGAATGAATCATATTGATGTTTCAAATCATCAGATATGGTATCATTAACAACCATGGAAATGTATTTGTTTCTGATAACAGAGCTACCACTCCATTTATCCGAAATACGTTTTTCGTATTCTTCTGGAGTTTCGCCATCACGCATTGGATTCTCAGCACGGAACAGATCCATTGCTTTAATGACTTTATTCTGGTAATCTTCTTCACTGTAATTCTCTTGTGCCGTTTTAGCAATCTTGCTTTCTTTATCTTCCGTGGCTTGTTTGTCAGCCATGTCATCAACTTCAGAAGTTGAGTCTGTTTGGAACAAAGAGCTGAACACGCCATTCAAAGACAACAGGTTTTTCATTGCTTCTTTGGTTTCATCGGAGAATGATGCAATATCACTGAGATCACCACTACCGTAGATTCCCATCAATGACGAACCTGCGATTGAATTTGCGGAACGACGCTGGATTCTTCCAGTCATCGGATTTGATACATATACGCCACCGTAGTGATCAGTACCAATTGCATTGAGATAATGTTGATTACCATTACGAGTACCGAATTCAACACCACTACCAACCAGAGTGATCGGATTGTTTGGTGTTGCACGTTTGAGTGAATTCATTGTGACTCCACCAACACGTGTTCCCATGCCTAAGGAGTGTGCAGCAGATAAATATCCACCAACGGATGTACCACGTGATGGGTTATACGCACCATTAGAAGCCATCTTTGCCGCCAATGCAGATGCAGAAATGTTTGAACCTGTACGACGATTATATGCATCAGCCAATGCAACAGGACCGCATCCACGACGTGCCATGTTAAGATAATTACCATAAGATGATTGTGCATCACCACTACCGATAACATTAACATCCGCATTTGTATATGGTATATCACCGCCAGTGTGGATTGTTTGATATCCATTTGTCGAAGTTTTATAATCTGATGATGTATATGATGATCGTTTTGTAGAAGAAACAGATACACCCGCATTTGATGTTTGTACTAATGATGCAGCATTAGAATCACCAAAATCAGTGCTGACAAGTTTCATGAGATTCAATCCGCGTGTCAACATTTGTGAACCATCGGCAGAAAGTTTGTCTGATGTTTCCAATAATGATTGACCCAACAGTGCAATCTTATTATTTTCATCAACAAATGGCAAATAAGATGCAAGCTCACCAACAGCAGTAATCATTCGTCCAATACCACCAATGATTCCACCACCGAGTCCTTCAGCCATACCTAAGATGGACATTCCACCACCTTTCAAGAAATCAACAGCATCTGTGATACTATGGATACCTGAAAGAATCTTTAATGGACCATTCTTAAAAATCGACAGTTGGAACTTCTGATCTTCTTTACGATTTTCTTCATTCTTCTTGTCACGTTTTTCATTATCAGCATCGACTTTTTCATCGCGTTCCTTGAAATATTTTATAAGGAATTGACCTGTTCTAGAAACGCCTTCTTTAGCCAATAATGCTAAAGGTCCACCATGTGCAAGGACAACCGCACTCGCCGCATGATCAATAGCCTTACGTTTAATCATCTTTTCGGCTTCTTCTATGGACAGCTTACCACTCATGATTTGATCATAGATCTCTTCACGTTTGGTTTTATTCAATGGATACATCAATTTAGCCAAACGATTTGCAACTTCATCTTTGCTACCAGTTGTCAGTTTATTATGAATCGTTGATTTGATCTTGCTTCCAATTTGTTCACCTGCTTTGACAGCAGTATATGCAGCAACACCAGCACCGCCGCTTGCAAGAACAAGACCTGTTGCAAGACCTTTCTTGATCAGCATCTTCTTTGCATCAGCCTCGGTTATATCGCCAGACATCATTTTCTCGTATACATCTTGACGTTTCTCCTTATTGACAGGATGCAACAACTTAGAGTATTTTTCTGCAATCTCATGTTTTTCATCAGAACTGAGATTTTTATATGCCTGATCTTTTTTCTTTTTCTTTTCAACCTCCTCACTATCATCGCCATCATCATTAAGACCAATGGATTTATAGTATTGAGCACGCTTCTTTTTGCTGAATGGATGTATCAGTTTGCCAAATCCTTTAGCAAATTTGGTTGATAACCATTTAACGCCATTCGCAATCCATTCAATTGGTTTGAGAATAAAACTTGCGATTTTACCAACAACTTTACCAATGAATGAAACGATTGGTGTTATTGGTTTAAGAACGTTTGAAACAACTTCACCTATTGTTGTGAGTATTGGTTCAAGTGCTGTAAGTACAGGTGCAATTACACCCGTAACGGCTTTAACGATTTCAGAAAGTGTCCTGGTCACAATCTTCAATACAGGTTTGAGTGTTTTGTTTAATGCCTTAAAGAGACCATTGAAAGAGCCTGCTATGCCCTTAACAACACCAGTTACAGTAGAGAATAAAGCACGGAATCCTTCAACACCCATCAATATGTTTGCTACAATACCAGAAATACCAGCAAGTATACCACCCATACCACTGAGCATTTTGCCTATTCCACCAAGCTTGGATGATAAAGTTTTTCCAAGTTTACTACCGAGACCTTCACCATTACCGCCACCAAATTTATTGCTGAGTGCAGATCCGATATTGCCAAATTTATTGCCAATAGCTTCTTTAGCAGCGGAAGCTTTATTGCCAATAAACTCTCGTGCAGCTCCAAGTTTTTCACCTGCAAATTCACGAGCTGCATTGACTCTGTTTCCAATAGCTTCACGAACTGGTGCAGTTCGCTCATTTATCGCACCTTTGACATTGGTGACTGTTTCACTAATGCCTTCACGAACTTCGGTGAATCCTTCTTTGAATTGACCCGCACCTGCTTTTATTCTGCCAACATTCTTTTGAAGTTGTTTCTTAAAGAATTCGATCACTGGTTTTAAAAATGATTTTGCTTTTGATATAACACCTGATACAACGGATTTAATACCGCCAATCAGTGGTGCAAAGAAATTCTTGAGGATTCCCTTACCGGCTGAAAGTATTTTACCGAGCAATCCACCTTTTTCTTTTGATGCTGTTTG
>CAYYEN010000005.1:0-10905 GCA_964470795.1 uncultured Spirochaetaceae bacterium
CAATACCTCCTGGACCATATAGGCTGGTTGACTAGACCAGTTGCCCCAGAAATTTAAAATTGATTAAATAGATTGAAGATTGAATATATTTTATTCTTTCTTCATATTAATAATATATATACGGAATGTAAGAATACTAGATATATAATGAGAAGAAACCTCCAATTATTAAATGTGAAATACGTGTGGATATATGTGTACATCATGAACGGTGGGTGCTCGGATTTCTTGATGTATGTGGCGTTCGTATATTCACTACTGCTCCGAACGTTTCACAATGAGGCAAGATTTATTTTTCTTCTCATTCACTTCTCATCAGGTGTCCAATAAAAGGTTTACATGGCTCCTTCGGGAGCCATCATATACCTTTTATTTGTCCCTAACGTTATACCACCATTCTTCCCTCTCCAGCATAGAAAAAACGCAAGGGTAAGCTCTTGCTTTTAGAACTATAATATTTTAAAGAGGAGGTTTAATACATGAGTGATATCCCAAAGAGATATGAACATTTCTTATCGCCAGATGGTGTTCGTAAATTATCTCAATTGATGAAAAGTCATTTTGCATCATATCCAGATAAAGATAAATTGTATAATGACTCCAAAGGGTTACAATACAATGGTAGTGTTTATAACTTCGGATCTGAGATATTGCTGGAAACCAACAAACTCAAAATGACAAAACCACCAATCCGAAATCTTAAATATGGAAAAGATACAACATTCTATTTTGATATCGATTACTCATATCTCATAGATACATACGAGCAACAGAATATGTTGGTGTGTAATTTGAAAAAAGACGTGTTGGTTGCATCACATCAATATTATTTGGAATTCAAAAATATAAGTGAATTCTATGTAATCCGATCAACCAATACCAGTGCAGGTAATAAGATTACCCCAGACTCAGAGAAACAAGTTCAACAATCAATTGTATTCAAGGATTTGTTTTACAAAACAAATGATTTTCCTGTGCTGGTTGAAAAGTATACAAATGAAAATAATGAAGTTGTGTATGTTGATCATGAACTTCGTATTCGTGATGGTGAAACATTCCCAACATTCTATTTCCATTCAAATGAACTGACCGACGGTTATATTGATTCAATCGTTGATGGTACATTGACAACGATATTGTTGGACGACGATATGAATGGATTACCGTTTATATGGTTCACAACAGAATCGTTTAAATATTTACCACCAATCGATTTGGATAATAATATTGATGCAGAGAATCATCCTTTCTTGACATTCGGTACTGATGGAAATGGGGTTTCCAGAATATATCCGAATTGTTATACAAATAACTTTCCACCATATGATGCAAGTTTGAATTATGAATGGTATATCAAGATTGAATCACGTGATGGTTTTAATTTCATTGCAGATGATGAACCCGGGAACAAAGATTTGAATTATGGTATACCTATTAAGAGCATCACGCTGTTGTATTCCAATGTCGTTAATAAAGAACCACCAGATTGTGTTAAACGAACAATCACCATACCGGAAAACGCAAATTATGTAATATACTTGGATAAAAACATTTATCACAAGTGGTCATTCTCTAAACGTTTACCAACTGATGATGATTGGGATAATGTTACGTTCAATAATCCAAACTATGCATACTCATTATATGAAGCCGATGGCAGTGCAACACAACGGTCATTTTCTGGAAACCATATGAATCTGGGTTATATGATTGCGGGTTTCAAAATAAAATTCTTTAATGAATATTTATATCCATGGGAATCCGAATTGATTGGTGATGTATCAGGTATACATATTGATTCAACCGATGAACGTTCCAACAATGGTATCATTGAAAAGAATGGTGTGTCACACATGTTGGGTGATTTTGATGGATTACCAACATATATGAACATGCAATTGAAAAACACAATACATCATTCACATGTTGACATTTATGCGATTCGTGATCATAATAATGAATATACTCAATTGCCAATGAAAAAACAAACTGCGGGTATATTGTTGGATTCGGCAATACCACAAAATGAATTATCTGAATTAATTATGTCTGACCCGGGAATCGTTTATGATTCTTATGTGTCCAATATGTATTATACATTAACCGACAAAATCATTTCACCGAAGAATGTTTTGACAAACATAACATATGCAGACAATGAAAAGAATGTGTTTTCTGATTACACCAATATTGGATCAAAACGGTATAAACGTTTCTTCTATCACGGTAGTAATTATTTTTCATTGGATGTGTTTGGATTGGATCCATTGACGGAATTCGCACGTGGATACATTGTATCAAATGATCCTCCTGTATATGAAAATAATCGTGAAACTGATTATGTGAAACCCGGTCGTACCATTGCACGTATATGCGACATCCCAACCACAATGATCAACATGTTGAATATTCCCAACTATGCACCATCGATATTGATTGATTGGAATACATCTGATGTACCATATGTGCGTACATTTTGTAATTTCGAATCAACCGATATGGAACGTTTGCGCAATAATCCTTATGATACATGTATCAAACATGAAAACATTGTATTTCCAGTTGATTACGATTTGGAAAATGTTATACCAACATATGGTGATCGTTATAAAACAATAATAAATATGAATGCAACCACGACATTGACATTTGGTGAAACGGGTAATACAACGGTTTCAATCAACGAACCCGGCTCTGGATATGTTGTTGGTGAACGTTTCAAATTCAACATTGGTGGACGTTATTTCATCGGTGAAGTTACCGAATTAAACGGTTCATCGGTTCATGCAGTTACAATCATTTCATACAACTTTTCAAATATTAATGTATCGAATCTAATAAATCAAACATCCACATATCATACAATGTCAATTAACGGCGATGGTGTTGGATTGATCATAAATTTGACATTGGATGATGATATATGGAAATCAATTCAACCTATCACATTAAATTCATATATTAATGGATTGCATCTGTATAAGTATGATGAATATGGACATGTGTGGTTGTATGAGTATGATCATGATAAATGGAATGGTTTCCAAATCACTGGTCCATCAGTAACACCAAATCCGTATGATTTGGATAAACCGTATAAACGTAAAATGGTTGATGTGTTTATCATGAATATGTTGAATAATAATCGCAAACTTTTTTATTTGACATTTGATGGTGAAATCAATACCAATAATCAATTATCAATTACAACACAACAAACTGACATTGATGTATCTGATATTGGTATGAATGACATTTCTGAAACATTGAGAACCAAAAACATTAATCACCAAAACGCATATTACATTCCATATGTAAATGATATTGACAATCGTGTTGATGTTCGTATTTACAATCGTTATCCATTCATGAGACAGGATAATGTATTTGGTAAATATCACAATACAATTCTTCCACGATATAACAATTTGAATGTATCATCATTCTTCAACATTGCAAATCGTATATCATATACAATTCATCGTTACAAATTACATTCACAACCCGAGTTGTTCTATTACAATCCAATGGAACCAAATTACATCAAATACGAAAACATTTCAACTGATTACCATACAATCAAAGAAAAACGTTTATTCACATATGTTGATTTGTTTAATGAAGAAGAATTCTCATTATTGTCAAATCGATATGTTACTAATAACAACATTTACAATTATAATGAATATGTATCCGATGCATTTGAAATATTGAGAGAACAACTTCAATCGATGGACCGTGATCAATTAATCACATACATCAGAAACAAATATGGTGATAATGCATATCCGATTACAGTTGATGCAATTAATCCATATACAAAAGAGATGTTGATTGAATATTGTTTATCAATTCCTGAAACATTGTATTCCAAATCAAACATCAAAATGGTTGCACAAAAGTTTACATCTGTTGCACAAATTGTGTTTGATGATTATGGTAACCAATCCATTGTTCCAACAGATGGAGAACCAATCACCGGTTCATTTGAACCATTGTCATATACAATACATGATTTAAATTATCAAACAAATGTTGAAGTTGAACCAGATATACTGTTTGTGTTTAATGTTAAAAAGCATGACCAAATCGTTACATTCAAGAATTATCACATTTATGATGAAAATGATGTTGATATTTCAAAACATTCATTGTTGATATACGATGGTAAAAAGTATCTGTATGATTCAAACACTGACAACTGGTACGCAACAATTTAATCATTTTTTTGAAAAGTTACCCCAAATCATTTCATATGACGATTCACACGTTCTAATTGTTTATTGATGGATGTCCGATAAGGATATTCATCAATAAACTACCATATTATTTTGATTTCAACGAAATCAAAATCCAACATAAAATTTATTTCATATGAAATAAATATATATGAAAAAATGAAATTCTAGAAAAGGAGGATCATTATGTCCTTACATAAAATATACAACTTCGTTGGATATAACAATTTGGGATTGATACTTGAACAGGAACGCAAACATTGGTTGTTGAAACCTGATGCAAAATTGAATGTTCAAGATTCTGCAACTGGATCAATCTTCCAAGGCAAGATGGAAAATCTTGGAAATGAAGTGATTGTTGAAACAAACAAAACCAATGCGTATACCGGAAGTGATATGTTTCAATTCGTGAATGATATGTTCAATGTTGTATTGGAACCATTATCATCAGCATTACCATACAACAACGCATTGAACGGTTTGATGTATGAATGCATCATTTCATCCAAAGTTGCATATGTTGACAACAATGTCACATCATACAAGAATTACAAAGTGAAATTCACAAACTGTACTGAAGTATTAATTCCATTTGGTGATTCATTGGAAACCCCAGATGTTTATGCTGGTAAATGGATTAAAACAACAACAAATCCAATTATCATGTTACCAGATTCATCCAATGCATATACAATTGAAATACCATTGCAGTTCAAATCAAACGTGACTGGATGCACATTCTATTATCCATTGGAAGAAAACATGCAACCATTGTCATTAACTCGTGAATCTGCATCTGTATATGTAACTGAAGCTGTTACTGATAATACTTTTATCGGATATCCAATTTATTGGTTTACATCTGATAATACAAATGTTGGTCCGCATATCAACATTCCAAAGAATCACACCAATAACAAAACCATATTCTATGTGGCAAATCCGGGTAATGTTTCAAAATACAATACGCAAATTTTCTGTTGTGTTGATGGTGATAATGATGCCACACCAGAGGGTGAAACAAATGATTGGAAGGTTGTATGCCAAACCGTAACGGGATCATTCACTGGAACAACTGCGGATGTTAACATACCAATTGACATGTCAACAATACATCTGGTACAAATATCAACAGGAAACATTTATCCAATACCATTTGTATCAACAAACAATGACACATTGACTCTCACTAGTATCAATAAATGGTATCGTCATGGTAATATTGCAGAATCCAATATGAATAATTATGACCAGAACTGTTATAATGTACAACATGATCAACCCATAATTCCATTATTTAATTTACATCTGGATGAAAATGTTTCATTCTTACATAATACAACAGATGTTGGTTATGCCGGTATTCATTTATCCAGTGAAGTTTATTCTGAAACAACACCACGATATCCGTATTCACTTGGTGAATGGGATGGAATTCCAGAATGGATTAATGACAACGAAGAAGGAGCTCCACAGCACACTGCAATTTATGCAATACATAATACACCAAATTACAATCCAGATGACCCAACATCACGTCAAACATCGGCGATCATTTTGGACCCGGGTAAACAGAAAACTTCTGCGGATGAAACATTTACAAACGATGAACGTGGACGTGCGTATTTAATATCCAACGATGCTGCATCATATGAGAATAACGCAACCGCGGAATATAAGAAACCACCACGTACAATTGCACGTATTTGTGACATTCCAACAACATTGATTCAATTAACAAACATTGTTGGATTATCGCCAACAACGGTTGTTGACAAACGTTATGTGCATACTGATGCATGTTATACAGAAAAAGATCGTATTAAATTATATAACACATTGGCAAACCGTTGGGTTCGTCCAACCAATGTTGATGCGGATGGTAATCCGATTACTGAGCATTCAACATCGGATAATGATTTCATATTTAATAATGAATCTGATTTGAATGATGTTGATCTGACACACGTTGTCAATGATTTTTGTGAATATGAAAATTTGAATCCAATAGTGGATCCTCAATATATTGCATTAGATATGATTACGGATCCCGGTAATGGTTACAAAGTTGGCGATATGGGCATCGTCATAATTGGTGGTGCATCAATCAATTACACAGTAACCGAATTGGTTGGTGAAGAACCATCCGGTGTAAAGAATGTCACATTAACGCCATCATCAAATAAACCGATATCATTATCGAACTTTGATTTGGTTACCGATCCAAGTGGTGAAAAATATGCAAACACATATTCATATGGAACATCACCAACATCCCCTGACAGTGGTACTGGATTATGTTTTTCAATGGTAATTCAGAATTATGATTCAATTCGAACAAAACGTGGAAAATTGTTGGATGGTTTGTTTGCATTGGTCAAACTTCCTGATGGATTGTGGTTGTATCAGTATGATAATAAATGGATAAAACGTACAATGATTTCCGAGGCTGAAACATCAACCATTATCTCTTCCTTAGGAGGATTGTCAACCACAGAATCATATATGACATCCATTGTATCGGTTGCACGTACACTTCCGGTAACATCACGATATGATCATCAATCTTACAAATCATTGAATGTCATATCAACACCATCATTCATCAACATCATTGATACTGCACATGTTCCATACATTTATGATGGTGATAAACCATCGGTTGATATCAATAAATTAATGTGTCAATCCATATATCGTGGTAAAGCAAAATCACATTCGGTTGAATTCATTATAGATTATTTGAAAGAAAACAATCGTAATTGGTATGATTGTTATGTATTCTGGAAATGGGATGATCCATCACCAACATCAACCAATCTGTTATTCTCATATGGTATCATCCAACGTTCATTCAATAATCTGATGTCAACCGATACATCAACAATGTTACCAATGAATGGATTAAATTCACCATCATATGTTCATTCAAATGAACAAACCACAATCGTATGGAATACCGAACATGGTGTGATGATGTGGGTGTATGACCCAGTGTCATCAGAAAAAGAAACATACACCATTGATCCGGATACAAATGACATTTCTATTTCCAGAAAAACACGAACATGGAATGATGTTGATTTGTATAATAATACAACATTGAAACTTGTCGGTGATGATGGTAAATTGTTGTATAACATCATATCAAACAATCCAACACAAGTTTCATATGATATGAGATCAAATGATCCAATATACCAAAAACCAGTATTCGCAGAACTTGGAACCATTGGTCAAACCATTAACATCAATCCAGTTGGTGTGTGGAAACTTGTATATCCAAGAATCAACACATATACATTCTCCAATGGTAATGGTTTAAAATTTGATGCCGTTAAGATGGACATTCTCCGTGGTGACAATTTAGGAACCATTGGAAATGTCAAAGATCAAAATGGTAATGTCGTTAATAAAAAGATACTCATCATTGATCGTCAGACAAACGGTAACGCAATGAAAGTTTACAACAGTCAAACCAATACATGGGATAAAGTATAAAATATATACCCGGGCATATGCCCGGGTATATTCATATCTAAATGATGATACAATCTGAATAATATTATTTTAGGAGGTCGTAATATGAATGACTTATTTTCAGATGATAAATGGTTGGATGATATGAAATCATTAATACAACCAGATGAATGTTTATTACCCATTGCGGTCAAGGTTGGTAAAAATTATTATAAAATTAATGATATATCCAATCCTGATATATTTAAAGAAACATCCGTCGTTGCATCAAATTTCAAAGTTGTATTTGGGTCAATATACAACATGTTTCGATATATATCATTTCCAATAAACCAAATGCACAAATACGACATAATCAAACAGATTCAAACAATCGATGAGAAAACCCAGGTTGACACATTGTTTTTTGTATTCGAATCGGATTATCGGGTTGATGATGCTTTGACAGTGTTTGATGACTGTATCAATACCAATTATGATATGCTAATTGATTATGTATCATCAATGGCAAATGCAAATCGTAAACGCATGTTGGAATCATTTTATAATAACAATAATTATTAATCTTCATATTTATATGATTAAAATGTAATCTTATAATATGGGGAGGTGTTTATTATGAACACAACTGAATTCAAACGAATGTTGATTGACAATTGCAATCTGAAACCAGGTGGACACAATGTTTGGTGGCGTGCAAAAACATGTCCATTTTGTGGTAATTCCAAATGGAAGTTTTATCTGTATATCAATGTGAATGATGATTCTTCTGTTGGTTATGATTGTAAACGTTGTAACCAAAAGAGTTCTGTCATTGATCAAACCGTGTTAAATGGTTTAGGAATATATGGAGAAAAGATACCACAGTTCAAAGGTGTCAAATATGTCAAACGAACTGAAGAAATGTTCAACGACATTGTATTGTTACCGGAAGATGCAGACATCAGTAAAATACAAAATTATGTATATTCACGTGTCGGTGTGGTTCCAACATTTGATGATTTACGTTTGTTCCAGTATGTTGCAGATCCAATCAAATATTGTAAAATGTTATCGAATGATGAGGTCAATAAGAATAAATTCATCAACAGATTCTGTTTTAAATTGTCGAATGGTGGTTTGACATGTCGTTATCATAATGATTCACAAATACGATGGATCAAACATTCTGTTGTTAAAAACTGTGGACGTGGATTGTATGTGTTACACAACAATGTCAATCCAAATGAACCAATCAATGTTGCGATTGCCGAAGGTGTGTTTGACATTATCGGATTATATTATCATGGTAACATTAAAAACTGTCTGTACATATCAACTCAAGGAACCAATTATGCATCTGGTTTATATCACATTCTTGGTACCGGAATATTTGGTTCAAATGTTTCAGTTGGTATCTATAAAGATGGTAATGTCAAAAATTATGAAATCCGATATAATAAACGATTCAAAAAATTGTTTAAATCAATAACGATTTATGAAAACATTATTGAATCGGATTATGGTCATCCAAAAGACAAAATCGAAATACATAAAGCTTTATCAGAAAGGATATGATATAATGAAGATACTTGACATTTATAAACACATAACTGAAACCAACAACAAAATTTACGATGTCATTAATGAAACACTTAAGAGTGGTAGTTACAACGAAGCATTGTATTATAAATATACAATAATGGTTAACATCGAAATTGAGAAAACCAATGATTATTTGTTGATGTTGTACTATCGTGCATTCTGGGAAAGTATCGGTGATCCACATAACATATATGATACAACTAATCCTAAGAGACATTCATTCAGAATGTCATTAATGACCGCAATCGAAATCATTTATGAAGCGACACCACCATTGCTCCAGAGTGAAATCAAAAATTCAATAACATCAATTGATAACATCATTGAAATATTGAAAACATACGTGTTGGAAAATAATTCAGATGTTAATTTACGTCGTGGAGTATTCTTTAAGAAAAACGGTATGTTTGATTATGGTGGAATATGGAATGATTCTGATGATCGTACCAAAAAGATTCGTTCCATCATTGACAAGGATACATCGCATCCACCAGTAATTGCATATGTTGATGTTGAAGTTGGTGAATTCAAACAGTATGTCATATCTGGTCCAGTTGATAAAATGATGTTGATGACTACATTGGTACGAGGATTAAATCTCACACATGTGTATGTTAATCCGCCTAAAACATTGACATCAAACCCAATTGTACACATCAAGGGTTATACCGAATGCAAATATGATTTCACTCTTGAAGAACTTAACACTTTATGTGAAAACACTTTAAAAATGTTAGAATAATTATGGCGGGGATATCCCCGCCATATATCTATAATTTTATATTTCTATATTTATTTAATTATAACGTAATACCCTTAGGGAAGGTATTATGAAAAATTCACACATCTCGCGCGAATGTGTGAATGTAAAAATATATGTAAAGGAGGAAAGAACATATGTTTTATACACCACAGGTACAGACAACCACTGGTGGTGGTATTGCTGGTATAATTGCAACAATCGCATCTGTCGTTGTTACAGTTGTTGAAGTAGTTCGTAATGTTATTAAACATATACGCGAACACAAACAGAAAACACAGATGAAACCACCGCTTCCATGCAATGGAAATGTAATCGATATGACATATAATGATTCATCGGGAAGATGGAATGTTAGAATGCCTATCACACACGTAAACCCAAATTATATAAACGGAGGAATGAACAATATGTATGAATATGATGTAACCCAGGGTATGAATTACATTGATACCCCTGAAACAAGTAGTATTTATAATCGTAACCTTCCATATGGTTATGGTTATGATCCAAACAAACGCGACTATATCTGGCAGGATAAGACACTCGGTCAGGTTCCCTCAACGACTGAGTATGTACCTTTCGAGGCACGCACAGGATTTGATCCGACAGATTGGTTAAAACGTATGAATTCTTATGTTTCTACAATGGAGCCCTATTATCCATATAGAAACAAGAACCTGTTTATCAAGTATACTGATGTAGAACCACCAAAGGACGACTCATATCTGAAGGATCCTTTTGCAGGAATTCAGTTCAAGAATTTACAGAATCATTTTGAAAGGAGACAGTTCAATCCATATGAACCTTCCAGACCATTTGCAACATATGATACAAACAGTA